>DASQSS010000314.1:0-11686 GCA_035642255.1 Ktedonobacterales bacterium
AGGCGCGCTGCCAATCGGCAGGCGCGCATCTGGGCGCCTCGGTGTGGCGCGACGGAATCGGGATGGGAGCGCCGAGGTGGTGGCCACCGCGACGCTCTATGGACGATGTCATGATAGCAGGGCCACACAGG
Source organism: Ktedonobacterales bacterium (assembly GCA_035642255.1). GTDB lineage: Bacteria > Chloroflexota > Ktedonobacteria > Ktedonobacterales > JADMIN01 > JAKAIY01. The sequence continues at coordinate 132 of DASQSS010000314.1, forward strand.
CTGACCAGCCGGACAGGCGTGGATCTGGGAGGTGGCGGCGCGCTCGGTCGGCCGCTATCGAAGCCCTCCGGCAGCGATTGGCGCGTGATCTCCTCCCCTGTCTCCGGCACTATCTTCTGGCTCCATCTTCTGGCTGTTTCCTTTTCCACCGATTGAATCCGGTTGTGTTCGCTTTATTCTGCGCATCATTCATGGCGCCTGGCGTGGCATCGGGCGCGCAGCCTGTTCCTTCATGCTGGCGTATTGCCAGTTCGATATCCCTGGCCAGTTCAGGCACCAGTTCAGGCACCAGTTCAGGCGAGGCAGCGAGGATGCCAGCGAGGATGTGGGCCATGAGGCGCGGGCCTGGCGCGAATGTCGTATGCTGCGGCGCTTTTCTGGCCGCGCGTGACTTGTCGGCGGGTCGTGGGCGCAAGGCGATGCGTGCGCGAGCGCTTGCGAGAGCCGCCTCAACGGAGTATAGTCGGGGCGCGAGTCATCGCGCTGGCGCGCACGCGCTCGCGCGCGCAATGGTTGCGCTACTATCCTGATTGGCGCCATGCGCTGAACGGGGGCCGTCACATGCGCCGCGCATGGCAGTGACCGCATTCATCCGTGTTTCTTCGGAGGAAAACGACGTGGCATCCGCACTACCCGCGCTGCAGGGCATCCATACATTCTTTGTGCCGCTCATCCTGCTGGCTGGCCTCGTGACGCTCATCTGCGGCATTGCGCTGCTGGTTCGGCGTCGTGGCCTCAGTGACGTCAACGCGCCGCTGGCGCAGACCTCGCCCACGTTGGCCCGCGCCTTTCACTGGCTGCTCTACGTCACGGCCGGTCTCGGCGCGCTACAGGCCATCATCGGCGGGCTGATTTTCCTGACCGGCGCGCGGCCTGGCGACCAGCTGCACTTCGTCTATGGCGGCATCGTCCTGCTGGCCATCCCGATCGCCTATGCGTACAGCGATCAGAAGCGCGTGCGCCGTGATCTCATTATCATGGTCATCGCCATCGTCGCGATCATCGGCGCCGCCGTCCGCGCCTTCATGACGGGCGCGCCACACTAGCGCTCTCCAGCGCTTACAGTTGAATCGGCTGCGAGAAGCTGTGCCAGAGGCGGAGGGGACATGAGCTACATTGACACCTTCGACCACGAACTGGTCGGCTTCTTCGCGGGGCTACCACTCTATCATCCGCTAGAGGCCGTGGTGAGCTCTGGGGCGGATGAGTTTGGATGCACGCCGGACCAACTCGTGCTGGGTGGCGGAGATGGCGAACATCCCGCGATCGTGCTCACACATCCAACGGCTGCGGTGGTGTCGTTCTTGGAATCGATGGTATCGCCTGACGCTCCAACGCTCTCTGCTGAGGCGCAGCGCTTCATGGATGAGATGCCCTCCCTCGACGAATGTCTGCGTTTCGCCAGCTGGTATATCGCCGATTTTACGGCGTTTCAGGAACGCTGCACTTCATCGGCCTTCGTCACCCCCTTTAACGCTGCAGAAGACGGCTTGCTCGAAGCCTGGGTACTCCGTAACCTGGGCGAGTTTGTCTACTTCGCTCTGCCCGAACTCGCTTCCGACGTGCGTACGCGGCTCGCGGACCTTTGCGCACTGACGCGTCGTCCTCGCTATTTCAATGTCCAGATCCTGAAGCCGGGCTACATCCCGCCAGCGGGGCGTCGCCGCGCCGCATCGGGAGAGGTCATCTGGGGCGCCTATGCCTGGGCGACCGAGCGCCGAGCTACATCGTAAACAGCGCTCTCGCGCAGCGTTTGGTGTCTCCATTTCAGGGGATAGCCCAAGGTAGAAGGGGATCACTGGAGCGATGTACCGTGAGCTGATCGCGCGTCTCGATGCGGAGGCGACCTTCCATCCACCTGCCACGCTGGAGGAGCTTCGGGGCGCGGAGTCTCGTCTTGGGGTCACTTTACCTGCAGAGCTTCGCGACGCGTTGCTGGAAACCAACGGCGCTGAAGTGGCCTACGGCGTCGGCCTGGTGTGGTCGTCAGAGGAGATAGCAAGGCGCAATCTTGACATGCGCCGTGAATGGCGCGGTGGGGAATGGCGCGCAATGCCGGTCGATCATCTACTTTTCTTTGGTGAGTTGGGCAATGGTGACCTCGTATGCATTCCCGTAACGCTGGAAGGGGCTGGGAACTGCATCTTTCTCTGGGATCACGAGGACGACAGCCGAACGAGCGTCGCCACTTCGCTCGCCGATTGGCTGCAGGGAACAGATCAAACCGCCTGACGCCGCGTCGGCAGCGTCCGAGCCTCAGTGTGTCGTTCCAATCGTCAGGTCGGTTTGGGTATACTGCTATGCGACCGCACGATGAAACAGACGACCGAAGCATATCGCCCGGTCGTCTGTTTGCGTCTGTGTGAGCGAAATGAGCGCGCATGTCGCGCCCTACATCCCGCCCACCTTGGAGCCGAGCAGTGGATTGACGCTCAGCAGCGACGAGCTGAACGAGAACGTGCTGCGGCGCTTCTCGCGGTGGCGCGCCTGCGCATAGCCGATCATCGTCGTCAGCAGTTCGGGAAATGGTACGCCACTTGGCTCCCAAAGGTAGAAGGAGAGTGAGCCGGGAATCGTATTGATCTCGTTGACGTAGTACGTCGATTCGTCCTGGTTTACGAGGAAATCCACCCGCGAGACGCCCGCCGCGCCGATGGCGTTGAACGCTTCTACGGCGCTCCGCTGTATCCGCTGCGTCAGATCGTTGGAGATGTTGGCGGGAATGATGCGCCGCGCGCCTTTCATGCCGTCACCCTTGCCACCCTTGAGATACTTCTCCTCGTAGCTGAGCGTGCCCGCGCTGACGGGATGCTCGCAGACCGATGCGCGGGCTTCTCCATCGGCGCCGAGCACCGAGCAGTTGATCTCCATGATGTTTTGCTGGGCAGGCTCGATCATCACGCGGCTGTCATAGGCCGCCGCCACGTCAATCGCGAAGCGCAGCGCGGTCGCATCCTCCGCGCCGGAGACGCCGATGCTGGAGCCGAGCGAGACAGGCTTGACGAAGACCGGATACGGGAACGCCGCCTCGATCTCCGTGACCACGGCATCTGGCTCACGCTGCCAGCGCGCTCGGCTGAGGGTATAGTCGGGCAGCGTGGGAACACCCGCCGAACGCAGCGCTACCTTCGTCATCAGCTTGTCCATGCCAATCGCTGAGGCTTGCACACCACAGCCAGTGTAGGGCATATCCGCCATCTCCAGCAGCCCTTGCAGCGTGCCGTCCTCACCATGCGAGCCATGTATCAGTGGGAATGCCACATCGAGTGGCTCGACTGTCTGCTCGGCCTGTGCGCGTCCGCCGAATATGCCTTTGCGCTCGGGCGCGCGGCGCGTCAGTAGTCCGGGCTGGGTCGCGTCAACACTGAAGAAGACCGGTTCGGCTAGCGTCTGGAGCTTTTCCAGATCAGTGAAGTTTTTGAGGTCGAGCAGCGCCTCGCCTGTGAACCATTGACCCGACTTCGAGATGTAGATGGGGATCGGGGTGAACTTGTCGCGAGGCAGCGCCGCGATCGCCTGGTGCGCCGTCAGCACAGACACCTCATGCTCGACTGAGCGACCCCCAAAGATCATGCCGACACGCAGCGGAGACATCACGCACTCCTTGGATACACGCAGGATGAGCACACACGTCAGGTGACATCTCACCTGATCTGACAGGCTGGTTTCATCGGTTGGCGCTCACATCGTAGCCTCCACGCCCACCAAACCGCAAACCCACCGGACCGTGCGAGGCCGCACGCGGAGCCAATGACGGCCATTTACGGCGCAGGGCTGAGCGTGCGCGCGGGAATCGTCAGCGCGCCATCCGCGTTGGCCGTCACCTTCGCGTGCAACGGGTCGGCGGGGCCAACGGTCGCGGGCGCTGGCGTGAACGTTCCGCCAACGGGGGCATCCGAGAGGAAGCGCAGCCCCCAGGCGCTGGGCATCGTCAGGCCGTTGGTCGTCGTCTCGACCTGCACCGACAGGTCACTCGTCCCATCCGCGCGCAGTGATATCCAGGTGAAGAGCGTCTCGCCAGGGCGCCAACGCTGCGCGTCGCAGTCGGTGTAGGCGGTGGCGCCGTTCGCGGTAACGCTCACACGGAACTGGCGTGTCTGGTCGGCCGGAGCGCTCGCCGAGACCACCTGCCAGCGTAGGAGCACTGCCCCGGACTGCGGTAGGGTAGCGCTCAGCAGACGCAGGGAGTCGCCTTGCTGATCGGCGAAGACAGTCGGCGTCAGCTGAGTCTCGCCCGCAAGCGAGGGGACGATGCCACTCACCTGATAGACCGGATAGGTCGGGCCGCCCAGCATGGGCAAGGTCCCGATCTGCTCGGCGGCGCCGAGGTGGGGCAGTAGCGCCGCTACCGGTGTGTTTGGGATGACCGGAGCGACCAGCCATGCGCCCGCCGTCTCCGCAGGCAGCGCCAGACACGCGGGTGTCAGTGTCAGCCGATCCGATCGTTCACCCGCAAGGATGAAGTCTTCGGGCTGGCGATAGCGCGGGACCGCGGAGGTGATCACTTCGACCTGCGCCGCGCCCGTCTCCGCCTGGAGCCGCGCCAGCGTATCAGCGCCTCCCTGTAACACGCTGAGTGGGTAGCCATAGTCATGGTAGGCGTTGAAGGTCTGGGCATTGGTCAGCGTGAGCGGATAGCTGATCCACTGGACCGAGCGCGCGATGATGAGCGCCACCAGCGCCGCCTCCAGCGCGAGGGCCGAGACGGTGACGAGCTGGGCCGAACGCCGCTCCACGAGCGCGACCAGCCAGCCAATCGCAGCGACCGCGCCTATCGCCGAGACGATGAACGCCGTTGGGTAGAGCATCATGAGGTAATGCGCGAAGAGATCACCGCTGTGGCGCAACATCAGCGCCACAGGCAGCGTGACACTCAGCCACAACAGAAAGTTGACGCGCCACGCCGCATCCGCGCGCAGCCCGCGAAAGGCCGCCGTGAGCCAGGTGCGCGTGGCCTTCGCCAGGCCCGCTTCGCGCTGAAACGGCAGCGATCGCGCTGGACGGAGCGTGCGCGCGGTGACAACCAGCCAGCCCAGTGCGAAGAGCAGCGTCGCGAGGACGTTCAGTGCGGTGTCGAATGCGCTGGAGGCGCGGCCACCGACGACGAGCCCACCGAGGATCTGATAGAGGCGATAGAGGATCAGCGGGTTGATATGGCTGCCGGAGACATAGGCGCGCGCAAGCTGTAGATCGGAGAATCCGCTCAGCGCTTCCCAGACGAGCGTTGGCAGCGCGACGACCACCAGCCCCACTGCGGCGATCACCCACGAACGTAGCGGCGGGATGCGCGGGGCGAGCGCCACGCCAACGAGTGTGACGGGCGCGAGCAGCGCAGCCGTCGGGTGGAACATCGTCCCCAGGGCAAGCACGATGATATTGGTCGCGAACCAGCGTCGGCGACCGTCGACACAGCCGAGGTAGAGCGTCAACACCCAGAGCGCCGCGAATGTCGGCACGTCGTTGGGCTGCCAGATGAAGCGGCTGTAGTTGATCGCGTCGCCACAGGTCGCGAAGAGTAGTGTGCTCACCGCCGCGATGCGCCTGCCGAAATAGCGCAGCGCGAAGATATAGCAGAGCGCGACGGCGAGCACGTTCCAGACGGCGATCGAGATAACCGCGGGCATTGGGTTGGCGGTGAAGGCGGCGAAAGGCAGCAGCGAAAATATGCTCCATGGCGGGGTGAGCAGGCGGATGGAGAACGGGATGCCTGTCAGCGGAATCAGGCCATGAGTCGCCGCAGTGCGCGCCAGCGAAAACAATCCCGTCTGGTCGTCGAGAAACTGCGTCAGGTCAATGCGCCAAAACCGGAGGAAGATGGCCAGCGCCAGCGCGACCCAGAACTCCCACTGTCGCGTCCACGCCCAGGTAGCCTGCGCTGTTTTGGCGCTCGCCTGCCCCGCTGGCCGCGCTTCGCCACGCTGGTCATTGCTTTGCATTACCACGCTCTACGTCTCCATGACAGTCGCACATATGTATCTCACGCCCGCGCGCTCACGATGCGCTCCCACTGATGCAAACGGATGAACCGTGCGAAGACAACACCGCCGCGCAGATGCGCCAGCGATTGGCGCTCCACTCGCCCGTTTCACTGCGGCGCTTCACACAGGCGACCGCTTGTACTATAGTCGGCTCGATACATCCGCCGCGCGTTCGGCGCTGGCGCCACGGGAGGGGACCATATGCCGCGTGACATCGAGAACATGCCATTCGCCCGCACCGCGCCCTTTCAAGAGGGAGCGCCAGCGGATACGCCAACGGACACGCCAGCGCGTGACGCCTCGCTACGGTTGGAGAACATCCTACTGGAAGAGTTCAACTACGCCAGCGTCACCGCATATCAGGCGCAGGAAGATCGCGCCCGCATGTTCAACCTCTACCTGCTGCTAATCGGCGTGCTCGGCTCAGGGCTGGCCGCTGTTTATCAACTGGGTGGCGGATTGAAGTCCTACGCGGGCGAGCTTTCGATCACGCTGCTGGTCGTCGCTGGCTTCATGGGAGTCGCATTCTTCACGAAGCTGATTCGGCTGCGGCAGGCGTGGCGCGAAAGCGCGCTAGCGATGTCCGTCATCAAGGAGTACTACATTCGCGAGTTCACCGCCAGCGCGCCGAAGTCTGTGAACGCGTTTTACTGGCGGCTCAAGTCGCTGCCGACGGGCGAGAAGCGCACCAGCACCACCGCCGTTGTCTGCGGCACTGTCGCGGCGCTTGGCGCGCTTTGTTTCGGTGGCGCGGCTGTCGTGGCTGGGTTGCTGGCATTTCCACGGTGGTTCGCGGCGCGGGAGGCGACAGAGCTGGCCTGGGCAGGCGCGGGCATCGTCACCGTCGGAGCGCTGTTGCTCTTCCTCTGGGGTTACTCGCATGCCTTCGACCGGGTACGTGAGGCGACACAGACCTTGCGAGCCGCAAGTAACGCTGGGCTTGACGTTGGCGCGATCTGGAAGGCGCTCAGGCTCAAGCCAGCGGAGCGCGAGCGAACCAGGAACAGACTCCGCGAAGGTGAGGATGGCGAGGCGCTGGTGGCCGCGCTCGACGTGTCGTCGTCCGTCCACAACGCATAAGGAGCTGGCATGACGTTCGATCCACTCAACATTCCGTTCCAGCAGCCCGCCCCTTTCATCACGTCTGGCGAGAGCGCGGTGGGACAGGCGGCGGGACAGGAACTGAAGGCTGAGAGCATTCTGCTCGAAGAGTTTGGCTACGCTGGCGTCAGCGCCTATCAGGCGCGGCAAGATAGCGCCGCGCTCATCAATCTGTACCTGCTGGCGACAGGCGCGCTGGCGACGGGACTCGGCGTGATGGTCAACGCCTATGGGGGCGCGAACCGTCCGACGATCGGCATGATCGCGATCGCCGCGCTGTCTATCTTCGCCATCTTCAGCTTCGCCTTTTTCGCGCGCTTTCTCGCGCTGGAGCAAGAATACCGCGAGAGTGTGCTGGCGATGAGCGTCATCAAGGAGTTCTATATCCAGCGGCTCCGGCGTGACGCTCCCGAGATCGAGCTGGCGTTTCACTGGCGTCTGCGCAAGCGCCCGCGTGGGGCGACACTCGCGGGCGGCGTTCCACTCATCGCCTGGACTGTCGCGCTGCTGAGTGGCCTCAGCATAGCGGGAGCCGTCGGTGAGGCGCGCCAGCTTTATAGCATCCTCGCCAATGTCTCGATCCCGTATACACCCGAACCTGTGCTTGGCGCCAGCGCGCCATTCGCATGGGAGCTGCTCCTCGGCTTGCTCGCGGTGGGCGCGCACCTCGCCTACTACGTCCTCGTTGCCCGGCGACAGCGCGAGCGGACACAGCGTGAGGCGGCTGAGCAGGCGGCGCGAATCGAGCGGGCGCTGTCGGCGCACGAGTGAGACGCAGCCAGTTCGGGCTAGCGGGATTGTGAAGAGGGAGTGAACCGATGGGGCTGGCAACGCTCCCACTCACAACCGCTCCCGCGCGGCGCCCGCTCTTTCGCGGCTATGCGCTCATCGCCTTCGTGGGCGCATGGCTGGTGGGCGATTGGCTCAGCGGCCTGGGCGCGCTCTCGCCCGTCGCGCCGCTCGCCTGGCTGGGAGTCGCGGGCGTGGGCCTCGCCACCAGTGGTGGAGCGGCGCTGACTGCGGGCCGTCCGCTATCCAGGCTGGGCGCGTGGCGGATCATGCGGACCAGCCTGGTGTTGGGCGCTCTGCTCTTCTGGGTGGGCCTGGGCGCCGCTCGAGCCGCCTGGACTGATCCCCTGCGCGACCCGACGAACATCGTGCGTTTCGCCTCGGGCGCGCAAGCGCAGGTCACGGGCCAGGTCATCGATCAACCCGACGAGCGCGACGGCTACCGCCTGCTGACCGTACAGGCCAGCGCGGTCCGTGTCGCGGGCGCGCTCGCTCCAGCGCCCGCCACTGGCTATGTCGAAGCGACGGTCTACGGCCCAAATGACTGGTTCTCGCCCGCCTATGGTGACAGCGTCACGTTGACGGGGTCACTGAAGCCGGTCAGCGGCGGTGGCGCGCCCACCAGCGTCACCGCGCGGATGTCCTCGGCGCGGGCGAGCATTACGGCGCGCGGCGGTGGCTGGGCGCCACTGGCGGCGCTCTTCCAATTGCGCGTCGCACTGGCGCAAGCCATCGAGCGGACGCTGCCGGAGCCAGAGGCGGCGCTGCTGATCGGTATCCTGCTCGGCCTGAAGTCTCCGGCGCTGCGGGCGCGCCTCCCGTTGTTCGTCAACACTGGCACGATTCACCTGGTCGTTCCGGCTGGACTGAAAGTCTCGCTGCTCGCGGAGTTCGCGAGTCGCGCTGCGCGTCGGCTGGGCGTCTGGCCGCGCAGCGTCGCGGCGTTGTTGGCGGTTGGCGTCTATGCGGCGCTGGGTGGTGGCGGGCCTGCCTCGATTCGCGCCGCGATCATGGGGGCGCTGCTGGCGCTGGCGCCCGCGCTGGGCCGCGTCTACAACGTCTATACCGCACTCGCGCTCGCCACGCTCATCATGACGCTGATCGACCCAGCGCTGCTGTATGATGCGGGCTTCCAGTTGACTGTGCTCGCCACGTTTGCTCTGCCGCTGCTCACCCCTGCGCTACAACAGGCGCTACTGCGTCCGCTCGGGCGGCTGGCTCGGCTGGGCGTCGCGCAGACGGTCACTGAATCGTTCGCGGTAACACTGGCGGCGCAGGTCGCGACATTGCCCACACTCGCGCTGACGTTCCATGTCGTCTCGCTGGTCGCGCCGCTAGCCAATCTGCTGACGGTACCGCTGCTGGCGCCGCTGTTGGCGCTGGGCGGGCTGCTGGCGCTGGTGGCGACGCTGGGGTGGTCCCTGCTGGCGCTGGCGCTCGCGTGGGTCGTCTGGCCGCTGCTCTGGTGGGTGAATGCCGCCATCGCGGGCTGCGCGGCGCTGCCTTTGGCCGCGCTTCAGGCGCCACCCGCGCCCGCGCCACTCGCCGCGGTCTACTATGCGGCGCTCGTCGCGGTCATCCTCGCGCTGGCGCCACGGCTGGCGGCCGCCTCACGCGCTCTGCGTGATGATCATCATGATCATCGTGACCACCGGCGAGCGCGGCATCCCCTTGTCGGGCGAGCGCTGGCGATCACAGTGGGGCTGGCGCTGCTAGGCTCTCTGGGGGCGAGCGCGCCCGCGCTTGCGGCGCAGCGACGCGCCCAGCTCACGGCGCTCGACGTTGGGTCAGGCGGCTCGGCGCTGTTGTTGCGCTTGCCGAGTGGCGCGACTGTGCTGATCGATGGTGGCCCGTCTGGTCCCGCGCTGGAGTCGGCGTTGGCTGGCCGGATGCCCTTCTGGCAGCGCACGCTCGATGTCGTCGCGCTGACCGACGTGCGCCCAGGAGACGCGCGCGGACTGGAGGACGCCGCTACCCACTTCACTATCACTCATGCGCTCGACGCTGGAACACCGCATCCTGGCCCGGAATATCTGGCGTATCTCGATGCGATGCGGCGCGCGGGCGCGACCCGCCAGGAGTTCCGCGCGGGCGACACGCTGCGCCTCGACGCTACAACCACCCTGACGTCGCTTGCGCCGCCGCAGACGCTGTACCCGCCAAATGAAGGTGACACGACCGCCAGTGATGACAGCATCTTGCGGCTGGAGACGCCCGGCCTGCGCGCGCTGTTGCTGGGCGCGGCGGACGCGTATGCGCTGGATGCGCTGGCAGGCTACGGCGAGCCACTCACCGCGGATGTCGTCGTGGTCGCCGTGCCGCGTGGAGCGCCGCTCGATCTCAGTGGTCCGCTCGGCGATGTGCTGCGGCTGGCCCATCCACACGCGATCATCGTCACCGATGCCCCAGTCGCATCGCGGGTGCACAAAGGCGCGACGCTGACGGCGAACATGTGGGCCAGCGACGCCGATGTGACAGCCGCGACAGGCGCGCAGGTCTATCGTGTGAGCGACACGGGAACACTCACGCTCAGTGGCGACGCGCGCAGCTGGTCGCTCGGCTGAGCGCGCCTGACTTTATGATGAAGCATTCAGCAGCATGAGTGTTGGACGGTGAAAGACGCTTTGCTCGTCGCCGATGATCAGCGCGCCGGGAAACGCGCTATGCGTGATGACCAGGCCGAGGTGGGTCGCATCTGCGGGTATGTCAAAGACGAGCGTGTGCGTGAATGAGGCGCCCGGCCCCACCAGGCTATCGAGCGGCTGTCCCGCCTGCCCGCTCGCGTCGAGCGCTCGCTGCCCGGCAGGCGCGACATCATATCGGTGTCCCGCGTCGTCGAGCAGGTAGAGGCTGGCGATATGTTCGCGCTGGCTCACGCGCTTCGCATGGCTGCTCACCTGAAGGGTTACGATCAGGAAGCGCCCGCGCGCCGTGGCTGTTGTGGTTCCGGCGCCCACGGTCGCTTGCGACGCTGTATGCGCCACGGCGACACACCAGTCGTCGTAGCAGCGCGCCTGCCCCAGCGGTAGCGTGCGCTGCGGGCTGAGCGCCCCGACGCCAACCAGCGCCAGCGTATAGATCAGGGCATAGGCCCCCAGGCCGAGGAATACAGCGCGGGCCGTCGTCCAGTGGCCCAACGCTAGCGCCAGCGCACCCACGACCAGTGCGCTGGCGCAGATCGCCACTGTGGCGAGAAAGAGCAGGTCGAAGATGGTCACAGCCATACTCCCCTCAGGCGCGGCGCTGTAGGCGAGACGTCAGCTCATATCGAGCCTGTTCTAGGCTCTGCCGCGCCAGCCCGTGTAGCGTGCGAGAGAGATTACCCCTTCCCACACATCATACCCTGCGCGGCGCGGGCTATCATCTGCTGGATGGCGTAGTCGTGGCATGCGTCGGCGCATAGCCAATGATGGAATAGCGCGGTGTGCGGTTCAGCGGCGGCCACACGGTCGGACGGCCTTGTTCGCTTGCGATGTAGAATGCGAAGATATCCGCGCGAAGGGGGCGCGGCCCAGCGAACGCGCGGAGGGGAGAGCCAGTATGGGTCGCCTGTACGATGCCCTGATCATGTACCTTCAGGAAGAAGATGTGAAGTTTTCTCCGCTGCCGGCGGAGACTGCCGCGATCATGACTTTCGGCTGCGAAAACGCCACGTATCTCTGCATGGCGCGCGTGCGCGAAGAGCAG
>DASQSS010000315.1:0-14300 GCA_035642255.1 Ktedonobacterales bacterium
GTTCCGCGACACGCTCGAAGTCGCCACCAATACCCACCCCAACGATGAATGGCGGGCACGCCTGAGGCCCGGCAGCTTTGACCGTCTCAAGGATGAATCGCTCGACGCCCGCCTGTCCGTCGGATGGTTTCAACATCGCCAGGCGACTGCGGTTCTCGGCGCCGAAACCCTTCGGCAGAATGTCCACTCGCACGCGATCCCCAGGCACGAGGCGGTAGTGGATGATAGCGGGCGTGTTATCGCGGGTGTTCGCGCGGCGTAGGGGATCGCCCACCACCGAAAAGCGCAGGTATCCATCTTGGTAGCCCTGGCGTACACCGGCATTGATCGCATCCTCGACTGAGCCGCCAGTCCAGTGGATGTCCTGACCATAGGTCAGGTAGATAACCGCCATGCCGGTATCCTGGCACATCGGCACATGCTCGGCGCGAGCGATGGCCGCGTTTTCCAGCAGGTCGCCGATGACCGCGCGGGCCACGGGCGATGTTTCGCGGGACTGCCCCTCGCGAAGGGTACGCTCGATATCGGCTGTCATGACGGTATTCGCGAGGATAACAGCCTCGCTGATCGCCTCGGTCAGGCGCTGTGCTGATATTTCACGCATCCGCTCACCATCCTCTCCTGTTCGTGGACGGAGACGCCGCGCTTCCAGACGCTGCGCAGCCCTGCGGTGATACACTGCGCGAGTCAGTCGGCGGTCTGCGTTGGTCGGCGCTGATGTGCAGTATAAACCATCACGCCGCGACATTGAGATACAGTGAAGGGTGAGCGACAGGGTCACGCGAATAACGGACACGCGAATAACGGAGATGGAGAGGACGCATGGCGACGCGAGACGAAAAGCAGGCGTACATTGATGGCATGGCGCAGCGACGCGGCTATGTGTTGGGCTATCACAAAGCGATGGCTGAAGCGGATTTCGATGTGCTCAAGGCCGCTGACGAGCTCGTCGGCGCTGTCTACACTCGCCCGCGCTTACTCGACCGCAAAACAAAGGAGCTGCTGTTTTGCGCCACGCTGACGGTCATGCGCGCGGGCAAGGGCCATTTGCAGAGCCATATTCGCGCGGCGATGCAGCATGGGGCCAGCGCTGAGGAAGTGCTGGAGGCGATCGAGATCGCGCTGCCAGAGGCTGGAGTTGTGGCGTTCCAGGCAGGATTCGAAGCGTGGCGCGAGGTCGCAGGCATCGAAGGTATCGAGCCGACCATGCGGGTTTTCGACGGTGGCGATGGTGTCAAGTGACGCCGAAGGGGCGTGGCATAGCGGGCCGCTTCGCCACGCCCTCCTAAATACCGGTTAACGCTGCTATCGTGGGCGCCTGAATGTCACACGGTATGGCGCGAGCTTGTGGCTGATGTCAGCCCCGTCATGCGCTCGCTGAGACTCCACAGCTGCTCCTGCGCATTGACGTCATAGGCGACGTTCGATGAGTTGGCTGGTTTCTCTTTGATAAAGTACTTGCCCGATATACCCGCGACATCCGGCGATGACGCCAAATAGATGCTCGTCTGCGCGCCGCGCTCCGGGCTGATCGCAAATGGGCGCGCTAATGTCATTGCGGCCTGCCAGCGCGGCCCATTGTTCCTGGCGAAATTTGTGGCGACGAAACCGGGGTGCAACGTGTTCGCTGTGACGCCCGTTCCCTCCAGTCGCCGCGCCAGCGCGTAGGTGAACATGACGTTCGCGAGCTTGCTCTCACCGTAGGCGCGCCACGCGCGATAGCCTCGCACTGTCTGGTTGACGTCACCGAAGTCGAGCTTCTGCCCGACATGGGCGAGAGAGCTTACCGTCACCACGCGCGCGGGCGCATCGCTTTTGAGCCGGTCGAGGAGCAGATTGGTGAGCAGAAACGGCGCGAGGTGATTGAGAGCGAATGTCCGCTCGTAGCCATCAACGGTCGTCTGATACGAGTAGAAAACGGCGCCAGCGTTGTTCAGCAGGACATCGAGCCGTGGATAGCGCGCCTGAAACTCTGCCGCCAGCCGGCGCACGTCCTCCATAGAGGAAAGATCAGCGGACAGCGCATACGCTTTCATTCCGCCTGTTTCGCGCTGAATCCGCTCGACGCTCGCCTGTGCCTTCGCGGGATCACGTCCCACGATGACAACCTGGGCGCCCATCGCCGCCAGCGCACGCGCCGCGATGAAGCCGATGCCGCTCGTGGCGCCCGTGATGAGAACCGTCTTGTCTGCCATTGTCTGCCGCATGCCATCTGGCTCCTGCCACTGAACCACCCTCGGGCGCGCAACCGACGTGCGCGCCGCGCCAGTCACAGATTGTAGCGTGACGGACGGCAGCCAGACCATATGGCTACGCGATCAAAGGCTAGCTGTCGGCGATCGATGGCCAGATCTCCCGGAAGATGCGTGCGAACGCCGCTCGGTCATCCGCAGCGCCGACGGAAACGCGGATGCAACGGTCCAACGGCGGGGCGCCCGCCATGCGGATGAAGACGCCAGCGTTGGCGAGCGCAGCCACGGTGGCGCGCGCCCGATCGGCGCTTCCGACATCGATCGCGACGAAATTGGTCGCCGATGGCAGCCCTCTCAGCCCAAGGTCGTGAGCCAGCGCGACATACTCCATGCGCCCGCGCGCCACCTCCGCCACCACGCTTTGGAGATAGGGCTGGTCAGCGAGCGACGCCTGGGCTCCAGCGTGCGCGATGGTGTTCACGCCAAAATGCAGACGAATTTTATCGAGCGCGCGGACAGTCTCAGGTGCGGCGATGACATAGCCAATGCGTGCGCCTGCCATGCCGTAGGCCTTCGAAAACGTGCGGAAGCGGATGACGCGCGTGTCGCTGGGGTCGATCTGGCTGTACGCCTCGCGTGGCGCAAACTCGATGTACGCCTCGTCGAGCAGGAGGACACAGCGCTGTGGCAGCGCACTGAGAAAGCGTGCGATCTCATCGCCCTGGAGCCATGACCCACTTGGATTGTCAGGGTTGGCGAGATAGACGAGGCTCGCATGTGTGCGGCGGGCGGCCTCCGCTAAAGCGTCGAGATCATTACGGTCATTGGCATATGGCGCCCGTTCGATGACGCCGCCAAAGCCCGCGACATGAAACCCGAATGTCGGATAGGACCCTAGTGAGGCGGCGACATGGCTTCCCGGTTCGAGGTAGAGGCGAACGATCTGACCCAGCAGGTCGTCAATGCCCGCACCCAGGCCGATGTGCTCTTTGCCGATGCCAAGATACTGCGCGATGGCCTCGCGCGTCTCCCATGCCTCTGGGTCCGCGTACCATTTGATCTGTGATACCGCATCGCGCATGGCTTCAGCGGCTCTTGGGCTGGGGCCAAACACGCTCTCATTAGCTCCGAGGCGCAACAGGAACTTCCGCCCGCTGGCGCGTTCCAGCGCTTCTGGCCCGATGAATGGCGCAGTTGACGGCAAGCCCCGGACCAATGGGGTGAACAGGGTATCGTCGACGCTGACACGATCGTCCAAGCAAATCTTCCCCTACTTCTCTCTGACCTTGTGACGCGCCCGGCTCGCAGCGCGCTTTAGCGTGCGCTCACACTCTAATACGAGGGTGTGGATGACGGCAAACTTGCATATAGTCATAGACTATACATTCCAGACAGAAGAGGACAATCAGCGACACTACATCATCAAAACCATCCTTGCCATCCTCGAGCTATGCAGCACACTGTCGCGGTTTGTCATGACCTCTCATGAATTCACATAACTACTACTTGGTCTCTGAGTTGCTGACAAGAGGCAACACAGATGGTGGAGTTATGCGAGCGCCGGGTCCTAGCGGCGCTCCCCCATGCAGAGGAGTACCCTATGTCTCAGTCCGAAGACACGATGTTTCCCCCAGCCGCTGACAATCTCGATCAAAGCTCCAATTGGCTGGTGGGTGTTATTGATAGCCCTCAGGTGGCGGAGCAGACCGTCCAGGCGCTTGTACAGGCAGGTTTCAACCAGAAAGACGTGCTGCTCTTGCACGGCCCGGACGCGCTGAAGCGCCTGGAGGCCAAGGACGAGCATCGCGGTCCGCTCGGCTGGGCGCACAAAGCGGTCGCAAACATCGTCACCGACGCTGGCGCGTTCGAACAGACCTATGCGCAGGAGGCAAGCGCAGGTCATTCGATCATCAACATCCATACGGACGATGCCGAATACATCAAGCGGGGCCGTGCGGTACTGGAGGAGCACGGAGCGCATTACATCAAGCACTTCGGCCCGTGGATGATCACTGATCTCAGCTAGCCACTGTCGCTAGCTCAAGGTAGATGCGCCCGCCGCAAGGACATGTGGCGGGCGCATCAGACGCCAGGGAAACGCATGCGCAGCGCACATTCCCACGCAGCGCGGGCTGTTTCACCCTGGCGCCAACGAGCATGTCATGTAAGGAGACCTCAATGAGCCAGACTCCGACTATTCACAACCCGCTCGACCGCGGCCCAAAGCCGCCATTCCCTGAACAATCCCAGCCACCAACTGGATCCGAAAAGGAGATGCAGCCGCGCCCCGACTATGGTGAGCAGACATACAAGGGCGCCGGGAAGCTGCAAGGACGGGCGGCGATCATCACCGGCGGCGATTCCGGTATTGGTCGCGCGGTTGCGCTCGCCTATGCGCGCGAGGGCGCCGACGTGCTCTTCGCCTACCTGGAGGAAGACGCCGACGCCGAGGAGACGACACGCATCACGCGGGACTCAGGCCGCAAGATCATCGCGATGAAAGGTGATGTCGCCGACGAAGCGTTCTGTGGCCGCCTGATTGATCGCGCCCAGCAGGAATTCGGGCGGATTGATATCCTGGTGAACAATGCGGCGTACCAGCAGACCCACAAGAGCATTACCGAGATGCCATCCGACGAGATCGAGCGCATCTTCCGTACGAATGTGTTGGCGCTCTTCTGGCTCTGCAAGGCGGCCATCCCGCATATGCAGCCGGGCGGAGTGATCATCAATACGGCGTCGATCGAGGCATATCAGCCGAAGCCTGTTTTGCTGCACTACGCTGCCTCAAAGGGAGCGATCGTGACGTTCACGAAGGGGCTGGCGCTCGAGCTGACGCCCAAGGGCATCCGTGTGAACGCCGTCGCGCCTGGCCCGGTCTGGACGCCGCTCATCCCGATGTCGATGCCACCCGAAGAGGTTAAAAACTTCGGCAAGAGCGATCCGATGCAGCGCCCTGCCCAGCCGGCGGAGCTTGCGCCCGCGTATGTCTTCCTCGCTTCAGATGACGCGAGCTATATCTCTGGCGAGATCCTGGGTGTCACAGGCGGCAAGACGCTGCCGTAATGGAACCTGAGCGCGTGTGATGGGCGGTGTGATGGGCGAATCGACGCGCTGATTCGCCCATCACACCGCTCTTCATGCTGTCAGTTGCAGCCAACAAGGTCATCAAAGCATGCCCCGTCCTTGTAGATGACCACCACCTCATGAATGTTGGAGAACTGTTTCAGCGTGCTGTTGATCTCGTTGCGGGCGACAATCGCGCCCGTGTCACCCAATCCGGCGACGTTGCGGCAGAATTGTAGTGTCGCGACTCCAGGTTCGGCGTGGGTGCGGTTCCAGTCAAGCGTAATCTTGACGTCCGCTCCACCGCAGGTCGAAGCGCCACTGAGCGCGCCCTGTAACGGTGTGAAATAGCCGTTCGCCTTCTCAGCGGCGGTTGGTCCTGCGATCAATTGGGTGATCGCATACGTCGCGACACCCAGCGTCGGGGATGTCCTGCTAACCGAGAACACTTTGGTCGGCGCGGTATCCGAGTCTGGATGCTTTGAGAAGTAGACCTGAACATGGTAGCCAGTTGTCTGACCATTCAGGCAGGCGTTCGCGCCCTGCAGATCATCAAAGCAGGAGCCCTGGTAGTTCAGAATGACGACGGTCTTGATCTGGGAGAACTGCAGCAGGGTAGACTGAACCATCGCCCTCATACGAGGCCCGGCCAGGTCTCCAGGGATGTCAACCCGGCGACAGAACTGTACTGTCGCTACGCCTGCCTCCGCTTTGTCTCCTCGATGATCGAGCGCGAGATCGAAGCTGCGAAATTCGCCGGGACACACGGACTGGAGCGCCAGCTGGCCATCAAAGGGTGAATAGTAGCTTTGCGCTCGCTCAGACGTTGTCGGCCCCTTCAGCATCTCCTGCAACGCGAATGTCGCCTGCGTCTGCACAGTTGTGGCGGTTGTCGTGCGCGTCAAGGCGAATACGGTAGTCGGGGTATTGTCAGTTTCAGGATGCCTGGCGAAGTAGACGTTGACCTGGCGCGTCGCGCTGGTCGTTGGCGTCGCGCTGGTCGTTGGCGTGGCGGCTGCGCCCGGCCCGGGCGTACTCGCGGCTCCGCATGCAGTCAGCAGCAGTGAGAGCGTGCTCAGGGCCATCGAAGCGATGAAAAGCCAACGCCACCTCCCATGGCGCCGCGCGTCGGCGAGAGACATTGCGCACTCCTTTCAAGGTCTCGCGCGCAAGCTGAGCGCTTCATGGCATCGGCGTCACGCTGAGCCCTTCTCTAGAGAGTAACCTCGTCTCTGTCTCAGCAAGCGCACAATCCGACGCCTGCGCCTCACAGGAGCGACACAGTTGTCGAGGCAGGCGTAAAGAGCGTTCAGCGCTAAAGAAAGAGCGTCCGGAAGCGGAGGGCGCCGCGCAGCCGCCAGAAGATACATACGGGAGGAATGATGATCGAGGTTACCGCCATCTCCGCCACATGCGCTGGCTCGGTCGAGGCGCCCTCGAGGCGTTGCTGGCAGAACCGCATCGTGAGCGCCGCCCAGAGGGCGAGACCAACCGCCGCGCGGGTGGGACGCCGGGCGCCCAGGCCACCCAGCCCTACAAGCAGCGCGCCGGCGATCAGGTAATAGCGCCAGGGGGGAGACGACTGAATACGTTCGCGGTAGAGTCGGGGATGTTTCTTGTAGAGCAGGGCATTATACATGCTGCGGCGTTGCTGCCCGATACTCACGCCCCACTGCGCGGAACGAATTGGATGGACGACGACGGCGTCTGGCGCGGCTCCGAGCCGCGCACCCCGCGCCAACAGCGTGAAGGCAAGGTCACTGTCCTCGCGCCAGGCCGCCTGGAATCGCTCATCGAGGCCGCCTACAGCTTCGAGGATGTCACGGCGATAGAAGCAGTTCGCGGTGGCGAATTCCGCCCCTGCGAGGAGCGAGGCATTGCGCTCGTAGTCGGTGGGGCGCTCCGCACACGGTACGACGAGCCGACCGGAGACGCCCACTACGCCCTCCACCATCACAGCGACGCCAGCGCGTAGCCAGCCGAGATCGGGAATGCAGTCGTCATCAGTGAAGGCGATGATCGGGCCGAGCGCCTGCCGCCAGCCCGCATTGCGCGCCGCCGCTGGCCCGTGCGCGCCGCGTACGGCGAGGTAGCGCACGCTGGGGCCGCAATCCATAGCGCCTGCCAGTCGTTCAACGAGCGCCGCGATCTCCGGGTCTGCCGCGTCATCCGCCACGATGACCTCGTATGCCAGCGAGTTGAATCGCTGAGCCAGCAGCGCCGTGAGGCAGCGAGTGAGGAGCTCAGGCCGCCGACAGGTCGGGACGACGACTGAGACAGACACGCTCATTCGACGCTCCGCTTTTCGAGCAGGAAGGGTCCAATCGCGAGCGCATCGAGCGGAGACGTCCAGAAGCACTCCACCGCGTCACGGGGCGAGCACACGATTGGCTCGCTGCGCGTATTGAACGAGGTGTTAACGAGCACCGGCACGCCTGTGCGGCGCTGGAACGCTCGCAACAGATCATAGTAGAGAGCGTGCTGCGAGTGGTTGATCGTCTGGATGCGCGCGGTGCCATCCACATGGCGGACGGCGGGGATGCGCGCGGCCTTGTCGGGAGCGACATCGTAGACAAACAGCATAAACGGCGATTCGCTCGCGCCAACGAACCATTGGCTCGCCTCCTCTTCGAGCACGACGGGCGCGACTGGCCGGAAGTCTTCACGGTCCTTGATCTCGTTCAGTCGAGCCTGCATGTCAGCGGAGAGTGGCGACGCGAGAATCGAGCGCGCCCCGAGCGCCCGTGGTCCAAACTCCATGCGCCCCTGGAACCAGCCGATGATCTTGTCCTGCGTCAGCAGCGCTGCGACTTCCTCGGGAATATCCGCCATGCGGCGATAGGGGAGCTTGGCCCAGCGCAGGAACTCCTCGATCTGCGCCTCGCTATATTCTGGCCCAAGATAGGCGTGTCGCATGACATAACGACGCGGCGAGTCAGTGTCGTTCGGCGCGCGTGTCTGGGCGTCCACCCAGAGCGCGGCGCCAAGCGCCGTACCTGCGTCGCCTGCGGCTGGCTGAACCCAGATGTGGTCGAACGGCCCTTTGTCACGCAGCCGCGCATTCAAGACGCAGTTGAGCGCGACGCCCCCAGCGAGGCATAGATTGCGTTGACCAGTCGCGTCATGGAGCCAACTGACCAGCGCCAGCGTCGTCTCTTCCAGCGCCGCCTGCAGCGAGTGAGCGATGTCATAGTGACGCTGCTCCAGGGGACCGCCTTTCTGGCGCGCTGGCCCGAATGACTCCGCCATATCAAAGGGCGCGATCGTATATTGTCCGTTCTCGCGCAAACGGATGAGCGAACGGAAGGCTCCAAGGTAGGTTGGCTTGCCGTAGGAGGCCAGCGCCATGACCTTATATTCATCTGAGGATGGCAGGAATCCAAGATGCTCGGTGACGCGTTCATACAGCAGCCCGAGCGAATGTGGATAGGCGACCTGACCGATACGCTCCATGGTTGCGCCCGACCCAACGCTGTAGGTGGTGGTTGCGCGCTCACCCCGCCCATCGAGTGTCATGATCGCAGCGTCGTGGTACGGCGAGGCGAAGAAGGCGCTCGCCGCGTGGGCAGTGTGGTGCTCGACAAAACGCCAGGAGTAGGGGCCATCGGGCCGCGCATCCCGAAAGCGCGCGCGTAAATGCAGCGGCGCGCCGCCTGCCAGGTGTCGTGGCGCATTCACGATGGACGACAGAAAGAGCGGATCCCACGCCGATTCCCACTCCACTGACGTCACCTGGGCGCTTGGCTCCAATGGGAGCGCGATCGTTGGCTCTCCGCGATGACGACCCAGCAGCAGCGCGGGATCGAACGAATACGCGACCGCATCAACGTCGACGAGTTGGATATTCGCCGCAGCCAGGCAGTATTCGATTGCGTGAAACGGCAGCTCATAGGTCGAGAAGGGAATTGGCCGCTTGCCATGCTTGACGTGCGTAAACCGCTCCTCCTCCGCTGCCGCGATCACAGCGCCATCGCGCACAAGGCATGCGGCGGAGTCGTGATAGACAGCGTTAACGCCAAGGGTGTACATAGCTTCTCCCTTCTTTCGCCGCTGATCGCCCAAAGACGACGCAGGGCGCCTAGAGCGCGAGCGAGGCGTCCTCTTCACGATCGAGCGCTACCGGCAGGATGACCGACGTCTCAGCGCGATCAGTCGCCAGGAGGCGTATGCGCTCGCGCAGGGCGACGCAGAGACTGTGCGAGATCATCAGATGCGCGTCTTCTACCTGTTCGATCGAATGAGCAGGCACACGCACGATGAGGTTGGCGAGCCGCAATAGCTTGCCTCCGGTCGCGCCAGTCCAGGCGATGACGTTGGCGCCGTGGCGAGTTGCAGCGCGCGCCGCGGCGAGAATGTTCGGGGAAGATCCGCTTGCGCTAATGGCGACTAGCACATCGCCCGGACGAATCAGCGTAGCGAGCTGCTGCGCATAGACCTGCTCGTAGCTGACGTCATTGGCCCATGCGGTCAGCAGAGGCATATTGTCAGTGAGCGGCACCACACGGAACGGGATCGCTCCCGGCGACTGTGTGCCCTTGGCCAGATCGCATGCGAAGTGCGAGGCGGTCGCTGCGCTGCCTCCATTTCCGACAATGAAGATCGTGCCGCCGCGCGCCCTGCAGTCCAGCAGGGCATCCGCCACCTGCGCAAGCGCGGCGTGGGGCATTGCGTCCATGGTGAGCTGTAGCTCACGCCAGTAGCGCTCAATCGTTGCGCGCATGATATCCTCCTTTGCGCGTGTTACGCGCTGCATGGAATCGGCGCGGACAGGCCGTCTAGTCTGGAGTCCGTCATGATTCCGGTTGTCGTGAAGCGTTGCCGCCACCCCAGTGGCGCCCGCGCCAGACGTCGCACGCCATCGAGATCGAAGGCGAACGGCATCTCGGTGAGACTGCATTTCAGCATTGCGGCGCGCACGGCTTGATGGCGTTCCGGTCGCGCATAGATCAGCAAGAAGCCACCGCCGCCAGCGCCTGTGATCTTGCCGCCAAGCGCGCCCGCCCGCTTCGCCTCGGCGTACCATTCGTCTATAGCATTGGATGAGATTGCGGCTGAGAGCTGCCGCTTGGTTTGCCAGGCGTCGTCGAGCAGGCGACCAAAGGCGTCGAGTTTGCCAGCTTCAAGCACGGCGCGCATTGCGTGAGCGATGGATTTGATTTCATGCAGCGATGCGACCACGTCTGGACGCGTCTGGGTATCTGCGCGCTGGCCACGCAGAATGCTCGCGGAGTCGTGCGCGTGATTCGTCCAGAACAGCAGCAGCCGCCTATCGAGCGCGGATCGTGTCTCCGGACTGATTCGCAGCGGCATGACGCGCACACCATCAGACGTGAACTCGATGGCGTTCATCCCGCCAGAGGCGCTCGCATACTGGTCCTGTTTACCAATCGGCATGCCCAGGCGGTCGATCTCCAGCGCACACGCTCGCGCCGCTACCTCTTCGTCGCTCAATGGCGCCTCGTAGCGCGTGGAAAGCGCCTGGAGCGCGGCGACCGCCATCGCGCTGGACGATCCCAGCCCTGAGCCAGGTGGAACGTCCGCGGCGAGCGCGAGTGTTACCGGGCCTGAGAGTGCGCCTCGCTCCGCGAACTCATGAAGCGCGGCCTTGGGGAGCGTCAGCGGCGGCTCGACATCCGGCAAGCGCTCAGGCGTCCAATGAAACCGCTGTCCATAGTCCGCTGAGGTCACGCTGCCAACGCTTGAGGACGGCTCGGTGATCTGGGCATAGCAATACCGGGTGATGGCGGCGCTGACGACCATGCCACCATAGCGCTCGTAGTATGCGGCGAGGTCCGTGCCGCCGCCGCCAAAGCTCACACGCACGGGGGCGCGTACGATCATCATGCTCTCCTCCTTTTCATCCCTGCTACGCCATGTCATCCTTACGATGTCCTGTGGCGCCTTGCTCGGTTCGCAGCCCTGCTCCCCACTGCGCGCTACGGCCAGCTTGTCTCGTTCAGCGGCGTGACGATCATCTCCTGCATCACAGATTCCGCTGGCATGCGCGCGGCAAAGACAATCGAATCGGCCACATTCGCGGGCGGCTGGAGGTTCTCCTCCTGAGGCATAGGAATGCCCTGGTCCACGAAGCGGTCGAAGAAGTGGGTACGCATACCCCCCGGAATGACCGTCGTGACGCGGATGCCAAACGGACGGCCCTCGACGCCCAGGCCGCGCCCGAAGCCCACCAGCCCCCACTTACTGGCGTGATACGCGGCGGCATTGGCCCAGGCGCGGGTCGCCGCTGTCGAGGCGACGTTGATGATGTGTCCGCCGCGCTGCTCACGCATCACGGGAAGGGCTGCCTTGGCGAGAAGGAAGGGGCCGCGCAGATTGACGCCGATCACCTGGTCCCATTGGCCAATGGTCATCTCCTCGACGGAGAGCGTGTGGTCTATCGCGGCGCAATTGACCACGATATCCAGTCGCCCTAGCCGCTCAATGACCTGTTGAACGGCTGCCGCGACAGCGTCGGCGTCAGCGACATCGCAGGCGATCGCGAGGCTGGGAACGTCGCTTGCGCTCAGCGCCTCACTCGCCCGCTGCGCCGCTTGCGGATTGATATCGACACAGGCCACTGAGCAGCCCTGACGCGCGAAGGCGTGCGCCGTCGCCTGGCCGAGTCCGCTTCCCGCGCCTGTCACCAGGACAACTTTGCCTCTCAGGTCCGATTCCGTCATACTCTTTTCTCCTTCAAGCGTCTCTGCGCTATGCGTACGACTGTGGGAGCTCGCGCTCCTCGTGGGACTGCGTTATGTCATGCGTCATCCCTTGCTCACGCAAGAGCGCGCTGAACAGCTCAGTCGCGTTATGGGTACGATCGACAACCGTCGTCGGCAGCCCGAGATGATAGGTTCCGCTCGGCAAGATGCCGCAGCCACCGTATTTGTGGATGAGCAGGAATTGCACGACGACCTCTTCACCGGCGTGCTCGCGCGGGAGCCGCCGCCACCACGAAAATCCGCCCACGCTCAGCAGTTTCGCGCGATCGAACAGCAAGTTCGCGCCGCCCACCCACGCGATCTTGTAGCGCACGGTCTGGCCGTTGGGCGCGAGGCGACGCTCCAGATGGAGCGGGTTCGCGGCGTTGTTGACCAGATGCCGCTGCCACGGGATGCTTTCCGGCATGAATGGTTCGGGAACCACTGGCCCGTCCCACAGTTCGATGTGCTGCTGGTCAGGTCGCACATCATCGACATGGCTCAGGCCGGTCGCGGGACAGCCCACGAACCCGACGCGCTCCGTGCGCAAGACATCCACCATGCGCTGCATGACTGGCGCGTCAAGCGCTACATCATCATCGAGGTAGTGCGCGTAGGGAGCCGCGCTCTGATCGAGCAGAAACTGCCGCTGCTCCGCAAGGCCCTGCCGTGGCAGATGGCGCAGGAGCCTGACCTGATGACCATGCCAGCGCAACGCGCGCGCAAGCGTCTGTATCTCGATACTGTCGAGATAGCTGACCTCATCTTCCGTCTGATCGGAGATCGTGACATCGAAGTCCTGAAAGGTTTGATCGAGCAGGCTGGTCAGCACGATGGCGAGGCCGGTTTTCCGTCGATAGGTTGGGATGAGTACGTCTACGAGAGCCACGGCTATACCTCCGCTAACGCGCTGCTCGTCATGCCCGCATGGGACGCCGCCTCGTGCGGACGACCAGACAGGATGCGCTCGTAGAGGCTCGCGGTTCGCTCGGCGACTGTCGGCCAGGTGAAGTCGCGCTCGACCCGCTGTCGGGCCGCGCGTCCCATTCGCCGGCGTAGCTCCGGACGCTTGAGCGTGAAGGCGATCCGCTCAGCCAGCGCCTCTGGGTCGCGAGGCGGCACAAGGAATCCTGTCTCGCCCGGCTTGATCGTGAACGTGATGCCACCCACCGCCGACCCGATCACCGGACGCCCACAGGCCATCGCTTCCAGCGGCGTCAGACCAAACGGCTCGTACCAGGGGGTCGTCACGACGACATCGGCCGCGCTGTAGTAGTCGCGCAAGGCATGCGGCTGTCGTTTGCCGACGAAGCGTGTTGACGCACGGATGCCGACCTCCTCGGCGAGACGCATGAGCTCACCGATCTCGGGCGTCGCTTGTGGATCAGGGTCAATCGTTTCACCCCCCACCAGCAGCAGTGTCGGTGTGGGAATCTCTGTCCAGCGCTCGCGCAGCCGCCCCATCGCGCGCACCAGACTGCGGACATCTTTGCGCGGCAACATGCGCCCGACGTAGGCCACCAGAAGCCCATCCATCGGGATTCCGATGCGCCGGCGCGCTTCGTCATGTGGCACAGGCCGGAATTGCTCGATGTTGACCGCTGAGGGAATGATCGTCACCTTCTCAGGATCGGCGTCGTAGTCATCAACCAGCTCCGCTTGTTCGCTCGGACACTGCGCGATGAGCGCATCCACGTCCCGCACGACCTCGCGCTCCACGGCGATTCGATCGCCAGGGCTGGTATCCGCGGCGCCCTGATGGCGCGCCTTGGTCTTGCCCATCGCGTGGAAGATCTGCGCGGCTGGGATGCCGAGCTGTCGCCGCGCCTCGATCGCCACCCAGCCGGACATCCAGAAATTGCCATGGAGAAGGTCATACGGCTCGCCACGCGCCTGTTGCTCGCGAGCGAATGCGAGCAGACCATCGCGGAAGTCAGGCATCAGTGGCCACAGGTTGTCTTTCGCAATGAAACGCTCATCGCCCGCGCGCAGGTGAATGACGCGCACGCCCTGCGCCCACTGTGTGACGCTTGGCAGGCCAGGGTCATCGCCGCGCGTAAAGACATCCACGGCGACGCCGAGCTTGGCCAGGTTGCGGCTGACTTCATCCACGTACACGTTCTGACCACCGGCGTCCTGGCTGCCCAGGAGCGCCAATGGACTGGCGTGCTCACTCAGAAGCGCGACTCTCAATTGATGCATGGCGCATGCCTCCTTACATGGCGTTCTTACGCGGTAGCAAGTGACCGTTGGCTGTCGCGAGCGCCTGTCACGAGCGCAAACGCGGCGTTCCAATCGGCGATAAATCGGTCCAGACCAAAGCGTTCCTGAGCGAGCCGGC
>DASQSS010000316.1:0-3875 GCA_035642255.1 Ktedonobacterales bacterium
GCCGGCACGCTCTCGGGCGGCGAGCAACAAATGTGCGCGATCGGGCGCGGCCTGATGGCGCGACCTAACCTGTTGCTCATTGATGAGCTCTCGCTTGGCCTGGCGCCTCTGATCGTAGATGACATCCTCGGGGCGGTTGATACCATCCATCGAGAGGAGGGTCTCAGCTTCCTGCTCGTGGAGCAAGATGTGCAGATTGTCCTGGAGCGCGCCAACCGCGGGTACGTTATCGAGAACGGCCGCATCGTGGTGACGGGTTCCGGCGCTGAGCTCCTCCAGAGCGATCAGGTCCGGGCAGCGTACCTTGGCGAATAGCGCGCTCAGGACTCATCAGGACTCATCAGGGGCTTCGTGCGCGTGTGGAGGCGCAGTCAGCAACCATGCGCCTGCGCCTTCCGCCCTCCTCCGCGTCTCCGAGTGATACCGATGATACCGACGCGGTCCTGGCGCTGATCATAGCGGGTTTATCTGTCTAGCTTTGCGCCGTAATGTCTATAGTTGCCGGCTATAGGAAAATTGGGCTTTACGTTGCGCGCTTGCGGTAGTATTCTTTCTGTCGTATCACTTCGCGCTCTGGGGAGGAGTACTACCATCAGTCGGCTTGTCACCATCGCTGGGAATCATAGCATGCTCGTCACTCAGCTCACCGGCGGGAGCCGCGTGGGACGCTACGCCCTTGCGTACAACTTCTTCGATAAATGGCGCTTCGTGACCGATGTGGACACAGACGAGCTTTTGACCTGGAAAACGCAGGAAGAGGCGCTCATCATCGGTGAGGCCTGGAGGCAGGCATGGGAGTCAATACGCTTGCCGCGACCTGAGCCCCATCCCGTGGGCGCCTCGCGCCGGAAACGCCAACGATGACCGCGCGCATCTCACAGAGGCAAGCGGACGACGCGGCGGCGCTTGCAGCGAGCTTTTGGCCTCAGTTCGGACGGCGCTGGCCCTGGACTCGCACGCCTGACTTCGCGGCCGTCTATCAACTCGCGGGCGAGCAGACCGTCATTCTCCTGCGCGCCTTCCCAGCGATCCAGTGGTCAAACCAGGCGCGCTGGTACCAGCGTGAGGTGCGCGAGACGCCCGCGATCATCGCGCTGACTCCCGAAGCCCTGCGCGACGAGGCCAGGGTCATCGCGCCGACCGCTACTCCACAGTCCACTGAGGGCAAACACGTCATCTCGCTGATCTACCTGCCCGACGCCAACACGTCACCACAGAGTCCATTTGCGCCAGATGGGCCAGATGGGCCTCATGCGGCTGATTCACCCGTCGCCAAAACGCTCCTCGCCTCGACCGCGCTTGCCGCTCCTTATTACACCGCACAGCTCGCCCACGAGCTGCTCAACTGTTTCTGCCATACTGATTGGGATGGGCGGCTCATACGCAGCGGCCTGCGCAAGATCGTCAGCGGGCAGTCGCCTCAGGTTGAACACGGCGCCGCCTTGAACGATCTGCTGCTCGACGCGATGCTCGTCCACTATCTCCCGGCTGCGGGCGTCGTGTCGGAGTCCGAGTTGTTCGATGGCGCGCAGGGGCCATACTGGCGCATCGCGCGCACAGTCTCTCGCCGACTGCGTGGCGTGCCAACGCTGCCGGCGCTCTTCAGCGGCGAGCCAGACGCGCTAGATCGCTTTGAGCGGGGGCTTGCGGTCGCGCTGGATGCGCGCGACGCAGCTGAGCAGCTCGACACCCTCGCGTCCGCGCACGACTGGGAAGCCCTACGCCGCCTGGTAGGAGCCGACGACTAGCGCATTTCGAGCGCAGCCCGTAGACCCCTGTTGTCACTTGCCGAATCCAGCGCCCATGCGCGTAGCGCCGCGCCGCGCCCGCTGTTCTCGGCGCTCCAGGCGACCAGGTCACTCAGTTTTGGCGTGACGGCCAACTGGGGCTCATCGAGGCGACTGAGCGCGGCGAGGATGATTTGACGAGCCGTGTAGCGATCACCGAGACTGGTCGTGGATGGCTCGCGCGGAGGCTCATACGGCTGGGCAGTCACGGTCAGCGCCAGCCCTTCAGGCGTCAGCAGGTCGCGCAGCGGTCCACCGATCTCACCCGTGGACGCGAGGGCGCGCGCTTCAGAGGATGAATCGCGAGCGAAGCGATCGGGCAACGGACAATAACTAACACGATCAGCGAACGGGCGGTTTTCCGGCGCTGAGAGCAGCGTATGGAGATCGGCCTCGCTTGCTCCATCGCGCGGCGCCACAATCAGAGCCGCCTCAGCGAACAGTTCGCTCAGGGCGGCGTCGCGATCGGTGTAGTACCGCCGATCAAAGATTTGCACGACCTTGTCGTAGCCGACGATCAGCGAAATCTCCACCTCTGGCTCCAGAAGCGCGTGCGCCGCTCGCGCCTGCTCGACATAGAGTCCGCCGCTGAGCAGCAGCAGCCCCTCACCTGAGGCGCGCGCGTGCATCTGCCCCTCGATCAGGCGATCAATCAGTGTCGCCCGTTCGACTGATTCCTTGTCAATCGTCACGAGCGTCGCGACCCAGCACAGCGCATCCAGCCGCGCGAACCGGCGCGCCGCATCCGCCAGGGCGACATGAGCGCATGTTAGTGGATTCATTGATGAGGCTAGCAGACCGACGCGACGCGCAGAGGACAAGCCTCTCCCGTGTTCGATAATGAGCCCGCCCGCATCCGCATGCCGCCGCGCCTCCGCGACACGACGCGCCATCGCCACCACTACCGCTGGCGCATCAAACGCCTCTGTGGACAGTTGATAGCGGCGCGTGCATTCCGTCTCATCGTAGGATGTACTCTGCTCCACAGCGCGCGCTTCCTTTCCGCGACGCCGTGCCCCGCCTGTGCGCGAGCAACTCTCATCGCTTCACCGCATGATACAATCTGGGGCGCGCGACATTGGACGCATGTGTCGACGAGGGAACGCTATGACTATGAGTAGCGGAGCGAGTCCAGTATCGGGTGGCCCGGTCGCGGTCATCATCCTGGCCGCTGGCCGCTCGACGCGCATGGGGGAACACAAGCTCCTGCTGCCCCTCGGGGACAAGCCATTGCTCGCCTGGGGTCTGGCCGCCGCCTGCGCAAGCCGGGCGCGCCCGATCATCCTGGCGCTGGGTCGCTCCGCCGCCGAGGTCGCCGCCGCGCTGCCAGACGGCCCCTATACCACCGTCGTCAACGAACAGTTCGCTGAGGGTATGGGCACGACACTCGCCCTGGCAGTAGCTCACCTGCCAGCCAACGTCATCGGGACGATCGTCACGCTGGGCGACCAGCCCTTCATGACGTCGCAAGCGATCGACGATGTGTTCGCGGCGGCCCAAGCGCAGCCGGATCAGATCATAATGGGCGTGTTCGGGGGTAAGCGAGGGCATCCCGTCTACTTGCCAGGTCGCCTCTTTGGCGAACTGCTGTCGCCGACGGGCGATGAAGGCGCCCGGACAGTCATCGCGCGCGAGCGTGGCAAGCTTTCGCTCGTCACACTCGAGGACGAGCGAGCGTTCTTCGATGTGGATACAGCGGAGGATTATCAGCGGGCGCAGGTGATCGCTCAGTCGCTTGGAAACAGGCCCGCGTGAGCGGCTTGCCACAGCGCCAGCGTCGGATCGTCTGGCTCGGGCACGTACGAGCGCACCAGCGTCGCTGAGCCGCTGAGCGTCGCGTCGCCCAGACACGCTGGCAGCACAGCCGTCTCACCTGTTTTCAGGCGCACAGGCTCGCCCTGCGATGTACCCCGCTCCGCCTCAGGTAGGATCTCCAGCTCCCCGCGCAGGACCGTGAGGATGCGACAGCTGGATGGGCAGGCGGGCTCTCGCATGGTTCCCGCCACGGTCAACTCCTCCTCGACGAAGTAGCGACAGGCGACCAGCGCTCGGCGCGCGGTCTGGCCAGGTTGGTCGGGTTGGGCGGGC
>DASQSS010000317.1:0-6234 GCA_035642255.1 Ktedonobacterales bacterium
GAGATGGGAGAATCGAGAATACGGTTCTTGCCGAACTCTTCGACAAGACCGCTGAGCACCTTGAACGGTGTGCCTGCCTCGGCGACATCTTCGCCGACGACGAACACAGTGGGGTCGCGGCGCAGCTCCTCGGCCAGCGCCTCACGGATGGCCTGGCTCAAGGTGATTTCACGGGTGGCGACTCCCGTCGCGCCGTTCGCGCCCGCAGAGACGAGGCTAGGCGTAGACATCTTGCGTTACCTCCGATGGGTCTGGGTAGGGAGCTTCGAGCGCGAAGGCGACGCCAGCCTGCACTTCGGCGTCCACCTCGTCACGAATGGCGTCCAGCTCGGCGCGGGTCGCGACGCCCTCCGCTTCGAGCCACTCGCCCATGAGCTTGATCGGGTCGCGGTCGCGGCGCCACATCTCTTCTTCCTCGCGCGGACGATAGTAGGCGCGCTGAATGTCGCCGACGTGGTGGCCATAGTAGCGGTAGGTGTCGCACAGCAGGAAGGTCGGTCCCTCACCTGCGCGGGCGCGCGCTACAGCCTGCTGAGCGGCGGCGTTGACTGCGCGGATGTCCTGACCATCCACCTCCTCGACCGGGATGCCAAAGGCAGCGGCGCGCGCGCCAAGTGAGCCGGACTGCGTCTCGGTATAGTGGGTGTACTCGCCGTAGAGATTGTTCTCGCAGACGTAGATGATCGGCAGCTTCCAGAGCGAGGCCATGTTCATAACCTCGTAGAGCAGCCCCTGGCCGAGCGCGCCGTCGCCAAAGAAGCAGACGGCAACACGGTCAAGTCCCTGCGCTTTACTGGAGAACGCAGCGCCCGTGGCGATGCCCGCGCTGCCACCGACGATGGCATTGGCGCCGAGATTGCCCGTGTTCTGGTCGGCGATGTGCATACTGCCACCCTTGCCGTGGCAGTAGCCCGCCTCTTTCCCCAGCAGCTCAGCGTACATCAGATCAATCGTGGCGCCCTTGGCGATGCAGTGGCCGTGGCCGCGATGGGTGCTGGTGATGTAGTCGTCCTGCCGCAGCGCGCCGCATACGCCGACGGCGACCGCCTCCTCACCGCTGTAGAGGTGCGCGAGGCCGGGCATGCGCGCCGACATGTACAACTCGTTGACCTGTTCCTCAAAGAAGCGGATACGCTGCATCTGCCGGTACAGATGCAGCCAGTCATCGCGTGTCATCGCGGGGGATGTGCGCCCCGGCGCCTGACCTACCTGTGTCATCGCGCTACCTCCAACTCAGTCGCGTGTACTAGGGTTCGCAACAGACAGTGACATGCGCTCGGCCTTGCGAGGTCAGAGCGCGCCGACAACGGCAGACATGCCGCTTATTCTGGTTATTCTGGTAGTGGGGGCGTCGCCAGGGACACTGGCCCAGACTCGTCCTCTTCAATGGCGGCGCCTACGTCAACGCTCACCTGCAAAAGATGGGCGCGCATAGCTGTGCGCGCCAGCTCGATGTCGCGCCGCTCGACGGCTTCGAGCAGCGTTCGGTGAAAGACCTGGCCGCGCTCAGGGCCGCCAGGCACAGAGAAGATTAGCGAGCGCTGCTCGGCAAGCAACGCGACAATGGAATCCACCAGCGAGATGATCAGCGGATTGCGCGTCGCCAGCGCCAGGGTGCGGTGAAACTCAGTGTCAGCTTCGATGTAGACGTCGGCTCGCTGGAGCGAGCGCTCCATCATCTCCACCGCGTCGCGTAGCGCGGCGATGTGCGCGTCGGTCGCACGCTCGGCGGCCAGCGCAGCGATCTCTGGCTCGATGATCTCGCGTAGCTCGACGAGCGCGTTCGGGCTGTGCAGGTGGTTGACACGCAGCATAAGCCCTAGCGAGGAGCGCATCGCGGCGGAGGTGTTGTCCGTCACGACCGTGCCACGCCCCGGCCGCATATCCACCAGGCCCATCTGCGCCAGCGTCTTGAGCGCCTCGCGCACGGCTGTGCGGCTGGCTCCAAACGAGAGCGCGAGCTCGCGCTCGGGCGGCAGGCGGTCACCGGCGCTCAGTTCACCGCGCACGATGCGGCCCTGAATCTGCGCCACAATTCGCTCAAAAAGCTTGCTGCGCTCGATAGGTTGGTACATCACTACGCTTTCTCCGCTGGCGGATACGTTCGTCGCGACATCCTATTGGTATGATGGTCATACCAATGACGTTCCTTTGAGTATACGGATATACGAGACGTTGTCAAGCTGGATTACGCCAAATCACGCCGGATTACGCGGGAAGCCTCGCG
The DNA here is from genome assembly GCA_035642255.1 of Ktedonobacterales bacterium. Classification (GTDB taxonomy): domain Bacteria; phylum Chloroflexota; class Ktedonobacteria; order Ktedonobacterales; family JADMIN01; genus JAKAIY01. Next base: position 2,228 of record DASQSS010000317.1, read on the forward strand.
AGCGCCTCACGGACGCGCGCAGGGGTAAACGGGATCTGCCTGAGCCGCGCGCCAGTCGCGTTAGCGATGGCGTTGGCGATGGCGGGCGCGGTGACGACGGTCGCTGGCTCGCCCGCGCCAACGGGCTTCTGATCGGGACGGTCCAGCAGGACGATCTCGATATCGGGCGTCTCGCTGAAGGTCAGGATCGGATAGCTTTCCCAGTCGAGACTGGTGATGTGGGTGGCATCGAAGCGCACCTCCTCTTTGAGCGCGCGACTGGTCGCCTGAATGACGTTGCCTTCGATCTGGTTGCGCACGCCATCGGGATTGACGATCAGCCCGCAGTCATGCGCGACGGTCACCCGCCGTACACGCACGGAGCCGCGCGTCGTATCGACCGCAACCTCGGCGATGGCCGCGACATAGGCCTCGGTATTTTCGTAGCGCGCGAAGGCCAGCCCACGCCCGACAGCGCGCCCGGCCCCATCGGGAGCGAGCGGATCACTCCAGCGGGCTAGCCGCGCGACCGCCCGCACGACATCGCGCGCACGGGGATCATCGAGATAGCGCAGGCGAAACTCCAGCGGGTCAACGCCTGCCGCCAGCGCCAACTCATCCATCAGCGACTCATTGGCGAAGGTGTTGGCTGCGCCACCAAGGCTGCGCATCGAGGAGACGCGCAGCGGCAGATTCGGCAGCCAGTGCACCGTCACGCGGCTATTTGGGATCGTGTAGTCGTTGGGCGCGTTGCGCTCGCCGCCGAGGAAGAAGCCGCGCGGCTCGGCGGGCTTGCCGAGCAGGAGTTGCCCAGCGATCAGATCGAGCGCCGCTCTGGGACGGTTCGCGTGGGTCGGCGTCCAGACATCATAGCTCCACCCGATGAGGTTTCCCTGAGCGTCGAGTCCGCCACGCGCCTCGATCAGCATCGCGGGCGACTTCGGCTCCCATGCGAATTCATCCTCGCGTGTCCACTGCACACGCACCGGCCTGTCAATCGCCCTGGCGATCAGCGCGGCGTCAGCGGCCGCATCGTCTCCGCCGTTGTGTCCGTAGCAACCCGCGCCCTCCATGAAGATCACGCGGACGCGCTCGACAGATAGCTCCAGCAACTCAGCCAGCGCGCCGCGCAGCGGGAACACACCCTGCGACGTGCACCAGACCGTCATGCCGCTATCCTCATCCACACGGGCGACCGCGCAGGACGGCCCCAGCGACGCATGCGCCTGGAACGGCTGACGATACGCGCCGCTCACCACCGTCGCGGCGCTCGCTAACGCGTCTTCGGCCGACCCGCGCCGCTGGGGCGTCTCGTCCTTCGTCGACTGCTGGCGCATCGTCGCATAGAGCGTCTCCATGTCTGGCAGGGGCGGCGTCTTGCTCCACGTCACGAGCAACGTCTGAGCGGCGCGCGCCGCCTGCTCCTCGCGCTCCGCGACAACGGCGACAAAGGCTCCCAGGCGCACGACCTGGGCGGTAGGTATCTCACGCAGCGCGGTGTCGTCGAGCGCGAGGAGGGTCGCGCCAGGACTCGGCGGGCGCACGACGCGCGCATGCAGCATGTCCGGCAGGCGCAGATCATGCACGAAACTGGGCGCGCCACTGAACTTCGCGACGAGGTCGAGCCGGCTCGCGGAAGCGCCGATATAGCGATAGGCGTCGGGGGACTTGAGTGGCGCCTGGCCCGTCACCGGGCGACCGAAGCGTCCACCGCCGAGGAGCTCGCCGTAGGTGACACGACGCGCGGGATCATCGCTGCGACTCACCACGCCATCCACTACGAGCACGTCGGCGGGCTGAGCGCCCAGACGCTCCGCGGCGAGCGCGAGCAGGACCTGATGCGCCTCCGCCGCTGCGTGGCGCGCGGATCCCCAGATGGTCGCGACAGTCTTGCTGCCAGCGGTAAGGCCCTCGTTGGGCGTGCGGGCCGTGTCGCCCATGACGACGCGCACACATTCCAGTGGCACGTCTAACTCGTCGGCGACCACCTGAACCAGCGCCGTGCGGACACCCGTACCGAGCTCTACCTTGCCGCTAAAGACCGTCACCGTGCCGTCTGGCGCGATGGCGAGCCAATCGTCGATCAGGGTGGTCTGCGTCGACTGGGGACGCGGTCGGCGCTGTCCCGCCGTCTCTGCGTCCATGCCTTCTGCGCCAACAGGGATGCCAGAGCGCGGCGTGTTCGTCTGGTCAGGCATCAGGCTTCCTCCTCCCACATGAGCGCAGCGGCGCGCTTGACGGCGCGGATGATGCGCAGGTGCGAGCCGCAGCGGCAGAGATTGTCATCGAGCGCGGCGCGAATCTGCTCATCCGTGGGATGAGGTGTGCGCCAGATCAGGGCGGCGGTGGCGATCATCATGCCGTTGCTGCAATAGCCACACTGCGCCGCCTGCTCTTCGAGGAACGCCTGCTGGACGGGATGCGGCTCCTCTGGCGTTCCCAGCCCTTCCAGTGTGGTGATCTCCGCGCCCACGGCCTCGCCAACAGGCAGGCGGCAACTCGCGACCGCCTCAGCGCCGCGCATCACCTTGCACGCGCCGCACTGCTCCAATCCGCAGCCAAAGCGCGGTCCGCTCAGCCCCAGCTCATCGCGCAGCACAGAGAGCAGCGGCGTCTCGGCGGGGGCCGCGACCGCATGCTTGACACCATTGACGGTGATGACGAGTCCTACCATCGCGCTCTCCTTTGCATCCGAGGAACTGGCGCTAGACATCGCGTGTCATGGGCGCGCATTCTGGCGCCTCGTCTGGCACCCGAACACTGCCCCAGTGTATACGGTGCGCAATCGTTTGTCCACGCGCAAGAACGCATCCGCCCTCTGGGTGAAACGCCGCACGCGCGCCGCCAATCTTGACAGCAGCGCCACTGTCGCTATATTGTTACCATGTTACACTGGTAACACACTAGAACTGGGGGAGGGAAACATGGAACACTCAGACGCCAACTCGCGGACGCATGCTCGGCCGATCCCTGTTGAGCGGGTGCAGGTTGGAGCGCGCATGGAGAAGAGCATGGTCAAAGTCCTCAAGGCGCTGGCGGAATACCTTGATCTCTCGCTCGGCGATCTGCTTGAGGGGATTGTCCTCCAGGCATTCGAACAGAGACAGCCTTTTAGCGCGGAGACACTCAAACGGATCAATCAGCTGAGGGAAGTCTATGGCATGGGCTATGACGCGAGCGCCAGCCATCACTTTATCGAAGCGTCAGCCAGCCAGCCCACCGAGCGGCAGCCGTCATAGCGCCGTTCACCGATTCGTTGAGAGGAGCATTCCGCTATGTCCACGTTTGTCGCGGAGCAGATCATGCGTGCGCAGACCATTCACCTGCCAGCCGCGCCCGACGAGGTGTTTCCCCTGTTTTCGCCGCTGGGAGAAACCCGCTGGGAGCCTGACTGGAACCCCACGATGCTCTATCCCACGTCGGGCGCAGCGCAAGTTGGAACTGTCTTCACGACGCAGCATGGCAGTGAGCTAGTGAAGATCTGGACCATTATCAGCTATGACCTGGAGCGGACGATGATGAGCTATCTCAATCTCGCGCCAGCGTCGCATCTGACCCGGATTGACATCGCCTGCGCGGCGACTGGCCCTCAGACGACCAGCGCATGTGTCAGCTACACACTCACGGCGCTTACACCGCATGGCGTCGCCTATCTCGACAACTTCACAACAGAACACTATCGGGCCTACATCGCCTCCTGGGAAACCGCGATCACCCACTACCTCACGCACGGGCAGGCGCACACTCACCCGCATGCGTGAGGTCGCCTGATGGGAGGGCGCGTCCGCATGGAATACCTCGATGCGGATGTTGCTATGCGGTTATTGCGGCATCATACGGACTTCGATCTGGCCGTTGCGGAAGCGTGTCTCGAAGTGGGGCATCGGGAATGTCGCCGGCCCATCGATCACACGGCCATTGTCGAGCGCGAAGCGGGAGCTATGCCAGGGGCAGGTGACACAGCCATCAGCGATCTGCCCTTCTTCGAGTGGACCGCCCAGATGTGGGCACTCGCGCGCCAGCGCATA
>DASQSS010000318.1:0-7922 GCA_035642255.1 Ktedonobacterales bacterium
AACGCCCAGCGGCGCGTAGAACGCTGCCAGAGGGGCGCGCTCGGCGATCGAGAGGAAAAGCGCGCCCAGCTCCTCGTCGAGCGCGAGATCGCCCTGGTTGACGGAGCCAAAAAGCGCTTCATTCGACTGGTAATAGGGGGGCGCGCCGCGATAGATCGCGTCGAGGTAGTCGAGCCAGAGCACATCGGCGCCGAGTGAGCTCATGGCCGCCTCGTCCTCAGCGCGGCGCGCGGCGATAGCGGCGGCGGGCGATTCCGGCAGGGACATGATCTGGCTATTCTGGCGCGCGAAGCCGCTTGCCTGCAACGATTCCGGTGGCATGCCACCAAAGACGGTGATGACCAGCGTCTGCTGGCCGAAGCGCGTCTGTTGGCGGATGGCGCCGCCGCAGGAGAGCGCGGCATCGTCGAAGTGCGGTTGCAGGTAGATATGGCGATACTGCTGGTTGATCTGGTCGAGTGATGTGAGCCGCATGGAACGCTCCTCTTGTAGGTGGTAGCGGCGCGCTCAAGGCGCACAGCGATCTGGCATATTGTCGCATGAAATGCGGCGCGCCGCATCGGGCGTTTGCCCTAAGACCCAGCCGAGACGCAGACCGAGGCGCGGACCGAGGCGCGGACCGAGGCACACGACATGGGGGACGCGTCATCATCATCGGCGACGTGACCCGGCAAATCTATCAAGGTTCCATTTCTCAGTAGAAATCTTCTCCGTTGCCACCCCACGCGCACGTAAGCATTTGTGACATTTGTGACATCCCTACCCCACCTGCTGACGCGATTGTGATGCGCCTATCGTACGGTGAATGGTGGTCAGGCGCCATCACTCCGCGATCGTGTCGCCTCGGTTTGAGGCGCTTCCTGAAATCCCTGAAATCCCTGAAAGGTGGCTCCATGATGCTGACCCACCCTGTTCCAGCGCTCAACGAAGATGCGCGCAACCAGGATGCGTCCACATCAGGTGTGATGCCGCGGGAACTCCATGCGGGCCGTCCGTACGGGCGGCCCGCATTGGCGATAGCGTACTGGCTCTCCGGCGCGCTGGGTGTCGCGGCGTTCATCGCGTCGGTCGTGGGCGTCGTCTACCCACACGTCTTTCGCGACCCGGCCATGACCGCTGGCAACGCTCGCGGCACGAGCCTGGTTGTCCTGGCGATCGCCCTGCCCATGCTGCTGGTGGACATGGCTCTGGCGGCGCGTGGCTCACTGCGGGCCCGAATCATCTGGCTCGGCGCGCTTGGCTACCTGGTCTACAACGGCGTGATCTTTGCCTTCGACACCACCTTCAATGGGCTTTTCCTGGTGTATGTGGCGATGCTTTCGTTGGCGATCTGGTCGCTAGTCGCCCTCGTATCGCACGCGGATGCGCGCGATATACAAGCCACATTCCGATCTGTTGTCCCGCCGCGCGTGATCGCGACGTATCTCCTGGTGATCACAGCGCTCTTCGCCGCGATCTGGCTGAGCCAGATTGTTCCGGCCCTGCTCGCGGGCGGCGCTCCGACTGTTCTCCAGGGAACCACTATGCTGACGAGCCCGGTTCATGTACTTGACCTGGGTTTCTCGCTGCCAGTCAGCGCTCTGGCGGCTGTTTGGCTGTGGCGGCGCAGACCGTGGGGCTATCTCCTCGCGGGGTCCATGCTGGTCATGCTCACGATCGAGTCGGCAAGCATCGCTGTCGATCAATGGTTCGGGCATCTCAGTGACCCGAACGCCTCCGCTGCCATGACCCCTGTGTTTGCGGTATTCACACTGATTCAACTTGTGCCAACGGTCGCGCTCCTCATGCGGCTGCGTTGGCGTGGGAGCCCGAGTGAGGGCAAAGGAGCCTGATATGACTATCCTCGTCACATATGCCAGTAAGCACGGAGCCACCCAGGGTGTCGCGGAGCACGTCGCGCAGATACTCCGCCTGGCTCATCGTGAGGTTGACGTTGCGCCAGTCACAGCAGTCGTGAATCCAGCAGCCTTCGAGGCGGTCGTCCTGGGGAGCGCCGTGTACTTTGGCTCCTGGATGAAAGACGCTGTGGAGTTCGTCCAGCGCAACCGCTCGGCGCTATCCACGCTGCCGGTGTGGTTCTTTAGCTGCGGACCGCTCGGCGTCGAGGTCAAGGACGAAGCGCAGCAGCCGAAAGACATCGACAAGCTGCAGGCGGAGGTTGGGGCGCGAGGCCAAGCCATGTTTTACGGCGCTCTCGATTCGCATAAGCTCTCGTTTCGCGAGCGGATGGCGGTCAAAGCTGTTCGGGCTCCCGAGGGTGACTTCCGGGACTGGGAGGCGATCGAGTCGTGGGCGCAAGAGATCGCGCGAACACTCGCAGTGGGTGAGGCGGCTGCGCGCGAGGCTCAGCCCGGTGTACTCGTCACTCAGCCATAGCGACTTGCGCCAGCGTCGCGCGTAATCCCTCAGCCAGGCCCAGGCGCTCGGCGGCGGCCAGAAAGTCGGCGGGCGGCGGCGCGACGACGCTCCAGGGCGCGTCGGTTCCCGGATAGCGCACGTCGAGACGCCAGGCGTGCAGCATCGCGCGGGGGGCGAGTTCCTGCCCCATGCTCTCTGACGCCGGAAGGTAGGTCAGGTCGCCGACGATGGGCGCGCCCAGCGAGGCGAGGTGCGCGCGAATCTGGTGCGTGCGCCCGGTGACGGGCTCCGCCTGCACGAGTGCGAATCCGCCCGCGACCGCCAGCACGCGGACGTGCGTGCGCGCGGGCTGGCCACCTTCCGCGACGATGACACGTCTCCGGTCGAGTGGATCGCGCGCGAGTGGCGCGACGATGTCGTATGCGCCGGGGTTCGTGATCGCCAGCGAGGACGGCCAGATGACGAGCGCCAGATACCGCTTGCGCGCCGTATGCCGTTCGAACTGGCTGGTGAGGCTGCGTCGCGCCTGCTCGCTCCGGGCAAAGAGGACGACGCCAGAGGTATCCTTGTCGAGCCGATGCAGCAGCCACGGACGCGCCAGACCACGCGCCGCCTGCCGCGCGAACACAGCGTCAGTTAGCGTGCCAGCGGGATGCTTGTACGTGGGATGAGTGACGACGCCTGACGGCTTGTTCACTGCCAGCAGGAGGTCATCTTCATAGAGCGGATCGAATGGCGCGGCGGCGAATGCGGCGCTAGCGTCGGCGGGCGGCGTGACGCTGGCAAGCAGCTCGGTGTAGCGCGTCTGTGTCTCGTCAGCGCGCTGGCGCATCGCGGGGTCGTCGCTGGCGAACGCGGGAGCCAACCGCGCCCGCGCATCGATGTCGAGGATGTCGGCAGGGGCATAGAAACCGCCGTCGTCGCGGCGCACGCGCAGGGCCGGGAAGCGACGAGCCAGACCCAGCGCCAGACGGGCGGCATCTTCATAGTGGCAATGCGCGTCCAGAGGTGAGCCTGCCCAGGTGAGCGTGGCGCCTGGCGCCGACTCATCGGCTGTGGTAAGCGGGACGACGCGGAATCCGATAATGATCTCGCGGTCGCCTTCGCTCCAGCGCCAACGGCGATCATCCCAGGTGGCGCGCTCATCCAATGCGGCAAGCTGTTGGTGTGCGGGCGAAGGAGGTCGGCGTGAGACGCCGCGTACGCCGCGCAGCCGTGCGATGGCCGCGGCGACCTCGCGCGCTGGATACGCGGCCAGTTGCTCTGGCTCGTCGGCGCAGAACGGGCCGGGTACGAGCGTCAGCGTGGCATCCATACGCAGATAGGCGGTGAAGTCATCCATGCGGCTATCTTCGCACATCGCGGCGGTCTGCGGCGGTCTGCGGCGGTCTGCGGCGGATCGCGATGGAGATGCGATTGTGACCGAGTACGCCCTGTCCCGCCCTTGCGGGGTAGCGGCATCATGACCTACACTGCGGGCTGAGGAGCGAAGCCACTGGCGGCCGCTCCATGCTGCCTTGAGCGCTGGGAGGCGACAGTGCGATACGTGCCGAATTTGCTCAGCCTGGCGCGCCTGGTGGCGACGTTGCCGCTAGTCGTGCTCATTCTCATCAATACCCCCGGCGCATATCTGTGGGCGACGGCGCTCTTCTTCCTGGCCTCCATCACCGACACATTCGACGGACGCATCGCGCGTCGCTATAAGTTGGTGTCGAACCTCGGCGTCTTTCTCGATCTCACCGCCGACAAGGTCTATGTGGCGGCGGCGCTCGTCGCCTTCACCCAGGTCGCCATCGTTCCCGCGTGGATTACAATTGTCATCATCACACGCGAATTCCTAGTGTCGGGCTTGCGCTCACTCGCGGCGGCGCAGGGCGTCGTCATCTCGGCGGGACGCTGGGGCAAGCAGAAGACGCTGCTGACGCTGATCGCGCTGGGCGGCATCCTGCTGGCGATGGGCCTGGGCGGCCACACGGCCTTCCCGCTGGGGCTCTCGACGGGTGGCGCGCCGCACAGCTTCCCCGATTATCTGCTCGCGCTCGCCGACTTCATCCTGCTGCTGGCGGTCGTCTGGACGATCTTCTCCGCTGTGGAGTATGTGCGCGGCGCATGGAGCCTGCTGATGGATGTCGCCATGCCGAAGACCGTGAAGTAGCGCGGCGCCCAGAGCCCACGCTACGGCTATCAGGATGCAGGATGTCAGTATGAATGACGCGTAGCGTGATGGGGCGCGCTACTTGGGCTGAGTGATCGGGGTCGCCTTCTCGCCGAGCTTGCGCTCAGTGCCCGCGCGCAGTCGATCAATGTTGTCTTTGTGCGAGACGATGACGATGGAGGAGGCGAGCACGACAAAGACGCAGTGCGGCACGCTATCCACATGCGTGATGGTGAGGTAGACCTCAGTGACCATCGCCATCAGGGCGCCCATGACCGAGCCAAGCGACACGTAGCGGGTCAGGTACACGGGTGTGATGCCCGCGAAGGCCGCGAAGAGCGTAGCGATGGGCGTCATCGTCGTCATCGCGCCGCAGCCCGTCAGCACACCACGTCCACCCGTAAAGCGAATGAACACCGAATAGTTGTGGCCTAGCAGCGCCGCCATCGCTGCCACAGCCTCGGCGCTATCACGCAGCGTCGTCCAGGTTTGCGCGCTGTAGCCGGGATGCGCCATCGCGCCAAAGAAGACGTACCGCGCCAGCAGCACGGGAACCACGCCCTTGAGCAGGTCGACCACGACGACAATGGCGGCGGGGCCAGGGCCGAGCGACCGCAGGATGTTGGTGGCGCCTGTCTTGCCGCTGCCCAGCTTGCGCGGATCAGAGCCACCAAAGATGCGACTGACGATGACGCCAGTGGGGATAGAGCCGAGCAGATAGCCTGCGAGCGCTGCGCCAAGAAAGCGCAGGATGATTTCTGTGGTAGACATGTGCATGCTGTCCTCTTCTGAACGCGCATGACGACACTGGCGCGCGTATGCCCAGGAGCAGTTGCGGCGAATGACATTGGCGCCGCGGCACAGGTGAGCATAGGCGAGGCGCCGCCGCATGTCAAGCGACGGACGGCGCTCGATTGCGGCTCGCTATCTCCATGTTCGGGCGCCAATGCTGAAGCTTGGCTGAGACTCGTCACCGCTGATGACTACCAAGCGTCTGGAACGTGGCGAGGTCCACGAACTACTCGTTGTAGCGTAGGAGTGGCGCGCTAGTTGCGCATGAGTCGTACACAGGCTCTGGAATACGCAGCAGATAGATTGCCTGGCGCGTTATCTCATCGTATGCTTTCTGTGGGAAGCGGATGGACCTGAGAGAATGGCCTCCCAGTCGTCAATGAGGAACGCCTGCCACGTATCCCCAGAGTGGTGAAGAACCCGCTAGCCATGCGCGAGACACGCTGGTTAGCGTTGTGCTGAGAAAAAGCAGATAGCAGGTATGAACAAACCCAAGCGGTCCAGGCCCGCACGGTCACGCTCGCGGCGCAAGAGCCAGGCGGCAAGCGCTCGCGCTCGTCATACCTTTCAGGTGGTGGAGGCCCCGTGGCGCTTCGCTGACCCTGTCGCTGCGGGTGTGGCGGGGACATCTCAAGGACGTTCAACTATGGCCAGATCAGGTGGAGTGGGTGGCGACGTTGACGCGAACAGCGCGCGCGATCGCCGTGCGCCCGCGCATCCAGAGACCAGGCGCAAAGGTCACTCACGACGAACGGCGCACTCTGCGGTGGCGGATCGGCGACGACAATATACATCCCGGCAGAGCCGCCCCAATGTCGCGGGACTGCCACGTTCCGCTCCGCTGGCGGCGGTTGACATGGCCCTGCGACGGCGCGCGGACCTGACACGCTCTGCGCCTAGCGCTCCCATGGCGGCGGATGCGCCCGCGCGCCGTCCTGCGATGAGCGTGCCTCTCTGGCGCAGACTGAGCGAGGAAAGCGCTCGCGGCATCACGGTGTTCCGGCGCGGTGGCGCGTCCATTGACGCAGCTGGCGCCTCCAGGGATGGCGGCGCGCCGCTCACAACCAGGCCGCGCGCTCAGGCGACGTTACCGATGGTAGGGCGCTCCTCGTCGAGTGTCGCCATGCGCCCGCGCGCCGTGATTACCACGCGCAGTCGGTCGCATGGCGTCTCACGGGGCCTCATCTCGTTGGCGCTGTTGCTGGCGATCGTGCTGGCGCTCATTCCCTCGCCAATGCTGGCGTACAACAACACCATGGCGCTCGCCAGGAGTGGTGTGGCTCATCTCAAGAATGCCGAGAACGACTTCAAGGCGCTGGCAAATTCGCCGACCAATATCGCGACCATAGACGCGGCCCAGAGCGAGCTACAGCAGGCCCACAACGACTTCACACAGGTCGAGCTACGACTGGCGCTGCTCAGTCCCGCGGAGCTGCTGCCGAATGTTGGCGCGAAGATCGCGAGCGCGAACAAGCTGCTGCCGCTCGCCGTCCAGGGAACGCAGGCGGGCGTGCTGGGCTGCGACGCGCTCAAGACATTGGTGACCGGACTCAAAGATCCGTTGGGAACTACAGGCGGTTTGACCAGAGCTGACATGGACAAGATCATCTACGATGTGGGCCAGATTCACTCGATCTTTGGCGAGATGCAACCGACCTTGTTGAGCTTGACACCCAGCGACCTCTCGCTCGATCCTCGACTCGGCCCACTGGTGGATCAGATGCGCGCCAAGCTGCCGCAGGTGACGATGCTGGTTGATGATTTCGACGGCTTTGCGCATTCACTGCCGCAACTGTTGGGAGTGGGCAAGCCGGCGACCTATCTGGTCGAGGTGCTCGACTCCAGTGAGCTACGCCCGACAGGCGGCTTCATCGGCAACTTCGGCGCGCTCACGCTCGACAATGGACGGCTCGATTCGGGCTTCCACATCAGCGACGTTACCCTCATTGACAGCAGCGTGAAGTTCAACAATGCGCCTCACAAGCAGTTCATCCCGATTCCGTCCAGGTACAGCTGGTTGAACGCGGTTTTCGTGGACCCTAACGGCAATAGCTGGTCGTTGCGCGATTCGAATCTGGACCCGAACTACCCGACGGCGGCGCAGTACGCCCTGGCTCTCTACCCGCGTCTGCTGCCCGACGCGCAGAAGAATCTCGTGGCGCAGCATAGCTCGCTGAAGCTCTACAATCCAGCCACGAGCGGCCAGTTCGCCGGTGTGATTACCCTGAGCCTGGGCATCTTCGAGGAGGCGCTCAAGGTCACCGGCCCAATCTCCGTGCCAGAGTTCCACCAGACAGTCACGTCGACCAATTTCGTGAGTCTGATTCACAGTTACGCGCTGGGCTCCAACGCGACTGGCCCGGACAACAAGGCGTGTGGGACGACCTCGTGCGCCAAGACGTTCACCAGCGCTGTCGTCAGCGCCTTCATGAAGAAGGTCAAGTCGAATCTGCCGCTCTACGTCGGCTCAATGGGCAAGCTGCTCTATGAGTCGCTGAAGACAAAGGATGTCGAGGTCTATCTGACCGAGAAGCCCGCCCAGCAGATGCTGCACGACCTGAACCTGAGCGCGGAAGTCGCGGCCCCAACGACGGGTGATAGCGTGTTCGAGGTTGAC
>DASQSS010000319.1:0-12795 GCA_035642255.1 Ktedonobacterales bacterium
AGGTAGGCGCGGGCCACCACCTTGCGCACGGCCAGATCGCCCGCCACCACACACGGGCGCCCCAGCGTGCGCGCCAGAATCCACTCCGCTGACCAGCGACCAATGCCGCGCAGCGCCACCAGCCGCGCGATCACCTGCTCATCGGGCAGCGCCGCCAGCGTCTCGATGTCGAGCGCGGCGCTGGCGATCGTCTGCGCTGCGCCGATGAGGTACTCGGCCTTGCGTGTGGTGAATTGCAGCGCCCGTAGCTCGGCGACACTCGCGCCCGCCAGCCGCTCGGCGCTCAGGCTATAGACCTCGTGCGCGCCTATGATGTGCCGCTCGCCAAAGGTCTCGGCCAGGCGGCGCCGCGTGGTCGTGGCCCAGCGCAGATTCACCTGCTGCGCGCTGATGCAGCGCACAAGCGCCCCAAAGAGGTCGAACTGCCGCGCCGGACGCAGACCTGGATAGCGCGCATCGAGCGCAGCCACCACTGGATCACTCGCCAGCAGCGCCGCATACTCCTCCGGCGCCTGCATGAAGGTCATGCGCAGGGTCGCTTCAACCGCCACGCGGTCAGCCGCGCGCTCGACCTCCACCAACAGCGCCGGAGCCGCTAGTGTCCCGCGCAGCAGCGCCGCATAAGGGATGATGCGCCCGCCAACGCGCAGCGTGCGAATGAGCGACGCGCCATCCCAGCGGTCAAGCAGATCATCGCCTGAGTGACGAAACTGCTCCAGCGAGGCGGCGATGTCGAGCGGCCCAGGCAGCGTAATCGCGAACTGGCGGGCGTCATCCGCCACGATGGCCAGCGGCGCGACCGATGCGTTCATCTCCCCTGTGCTCATCCAATCTTCTCGCTTGCCTGTGGCCGCTCACGCATCAGATCATCGCTCGGCCCCGACGCCAGATCCACACCGAAACGCTCACGCAGCGCCTGCCAGCCCGCATCCGTGACGATGACGGCGCGGGTCGCCGGCTGCCGCGCGACCCAGCCACGCGCCACCGCCGCCGCGCAGAGCGCCGCTCCTAGAGCGCCGCCCAGGTGTGGCCGTCGCTCCGTCCAGTCGACACACGGATAGGCGAAGCGCCGCTTCTCGCGCTGCGCTTCCGCCACAGAGACGCCCAGATCGCCAAAGATCGCGGCGCCCGCTGGCCCCAGCTCCACCATCGCTGATGGCGCCGCCCGGCCCGCCCGCGCGGTTGATTTTGTGACGTCCGTCAGACGCAGCGCATCACGCGCTACCAACGCATCGAAGAGCGCCACACCAACCTCTCCGGCGAGATGATCGTAGCAGAGCCGCGCCCGCGCCAGCGGAGGCGTCACGCGCTCGGACGCCCGCCGCGCTGGCGCGCCAGCCACTGACACGAGCGCTTCGATCAGGCTGGCCACTGCGGGATTCTGCACGTCGTAGCGCATCTGCCGTCCCTCGCGTGTCGCGCGCACCAGCCCACGCTCGCGCAGTAGCGCCAGGTGATTCGAGACATTCGGCTGCGTCGCGCCTGTCAGCGCCGTTAGCTCCGAGACTGTCGCGGGTCCACCCATCAGCTCCCGCAAGATCTCCAGCCGCAGCGGGTCGGCCAGCGCCTGTGTCAGCGCGATCAGTCGCTGGCTCCCATCCACCATAGCGCGCCTCTCTTTCAGCCTATTGACACATCATTAGGTGCTGATATGTTACATGCGGAGTGGGGAGATGTCAATACCAGCGAGCCTGGCCGCGCGGAGGGGGCATGGTACAATGGCGAGGGCCATCTGACGCTGCGATAGAGCGATTGCATCATAGCGCGCCGCCGCCGTTTGACAGGTGAGACAGGCGGGGCGCGGGAATAGACGCGAATAGATACGCGGGAGACAGGCGCATGAGCGACACGGATGCTACAGGCGATCAGCGACAGCCAGTGCGGCTCGCGGACCTTGCGGAGCTAGAGCGAGCATTCCCGGATGGCGTGCGCGGCAAGCGCATCCATGCGGTCGGCGCGGGCGGGCATGGCATCTCCGCCGGATTGCTGGCTGCGCAGGCGGCAGGCGCAATTGTCACGGGCTGCGACCGCACGCCCACGTCGCTCGGCGTGATGCTCGAAGAGGCAGGCATCCCCATCGCCATCGGGCACGACAACCTCCATGTCGCCAACGCCGATCTCGTCGTCACCAATCCCGCTGTGACCTTCCTGCATCCTAACCATCCCGAGCTGGAGGCGGCGCAGGCGCTCGGCATCCCCGTCTCGCAGTGGCAGCCGCTACTCGGCCTGCTGATGCGCGGCAGCATTGGCGTCTCGGTGGCGGGCGTGCATGGCAAAGGCTCGACGACCGCGCTACTCGGCGCAATGCTGATCAACGCTCAGCTCGATCCCACCATCGAGGTCGGCGATATCGTGCGGGCGTGGGACTCCAATGTGCGGCCGGGCAAAGGGCGCTACTTCGTCAACGAAGCCGACGAGTTCAACTACAACTTCCTCTCGTATCATCCGCGCGTGGTCACGCTGACCGAGGTAGAGTATGACCACCCTGAGTTCTTCCGCTCCTATGAGGAGATTCGCGACGCCTTCGCGCTGTTCCTGAAGGGCATGGATACGACGCCAGGCGGCGAGGACACGCCGCTGCCCACCATCGTCACCAGCGCGGATAGCCCCGGCTGCCGCGATACCCTCGCCCAGCTTGACCCTGACTGGCCCGGTGTCGTGCGGACATTCTCGGTCGAGGGCAGCCAGGCCGACGCGATGGCGCGCGAGGTTCGCGTGGGAGCCGAGACGAGCTTCGAGCTTGTGCTGGATGGCCGCTCGCTTGGGCGCGTCACACAGCGCATTCCGGGGCGTCACAACGTCGCCAACTCGGTCGCGGCGGCGGCGACGGCCAGCGCGCTTGGCGTCGCGCCGGAGGTCATCGTACAGACGATCAGCGAATTCGATGGCCTCCGTCGCCGCTTCGAGATCATCGACGATGGCGATGTTGTCTGGGTGGACGACTACGCACACCATCCTCACGCCGTCGCGCTGACCATCGCCGCTGCGCGCCAGCGCTTCCCCGGGCAGCGCATCGTCGCGGTGTTCCAGCCGACGCTCTACACGCGGCTCCTGCGCTTCCTGACGCCCTTCGCCGAGGCGCTCGCCACGGCGGATGAGGTGGTCGTGGTCGAGATTCAGCCCTCGCGCGAGCGCGACACCGGCATCATCCATGGCAATGATCTGGTGCGCGCTGTGCAGACGCAGCCCGGCTTCGGGCGCCAACCCCAGGCCGCGCGCTACGGCGGGAACTTCCCCGAAACCGCCGCGCTGCTCAGCCAACTGCGCCAGCCGGGCGATGCGCTGCTCATCATGGGGAGCGGTCCGGTCAACCAGGTGATCGCCCTGGCGCGCGAAGCGCGTGCGGCGCACTAGCGACCCTGCCCGCCTCACATCACGTTTGTATGAACTGCCGCTGATTCGGCTCGACGGGCGAGATATAGAGGTTCCCATCGCAGTCGTCAATCTTGTCAGCGACAGTAAGAGCGCTGACGTCGTTTGGCGGCGTGATGTCGAGGTAGCTGGACACCGGACAGCTCGTAGTGAACGGCGCAAACCTGCGGCGTCATCGAGGAGAATCGCGGAGCGAGGCGACAGCATTTGTACGGCTCCGCATCGTGTGGAGGACAACACGGAGCGGCGACCCATCCCACTCATGGGGAAAGGTCGCCGCTATGCGAGTCTCGCCATGCGTGTCGCCAGGGGCGACTACGCCTGCGCCGTCTCGGTCTTGCCGTTGAGGCCTGTGCGCGCCATCGCCTTGTTGAGCACGTCAGCTGCCTGCGGAGCGGTCGTAGAGATGATCGTGTTCAGGCGCTCCTGCACCTTTGGGGCCTGCTCGACAGCCGTCTTGCGAGCCTGCTGACCAAGCTCCACCGCGCGCTGCTGGCCCTTCTGCGCCAGTTCGCCCGACTGCTCCAGCCACTTGCGCGCGGCCTCGCGGCCCTCCTCGCGGGCCAGCGCCACACCGATAGCCACGCCCAGCAAACCAACCGTCACACCTGCCACGATACCCGCTACCTGCGCCTTGTTCATGTGTGTCTCACCTTTCTCTCTTGGCCATATTGACCCAAGCTGCTCTTTGCCGCGATCCGATGGGACGCGCACAGCCTGCGCGCATCTCGTCGCACAGCGAAATCGCGCCCACTGCGCGAGTGATGTGACCGCGCCGATGTCCTCGCCGCGCTCATCATCTGGGTGATATGCGGGCGACATCGCCCGCCCGCACGCTCTTAGGGCATCCTGCGCCAGCATGCGTTCCCCTTACCGGCGTGGTAAGGAAGCTCTCAGATTCTCGGATACATACAGTAATACGAGCGAACTGCGCATCTGGTTAGCGCAAGCCTCGCGCCGTGCGCTAATCGCGCTACATGTCCGCGTATGGCGGAGGGATCGTCCCTGGCGCGCTATCGGAGCTGAAGTCGCTCATCACGCGCAGCACTGTTGACTGCTGCGAGAGATCGATTTCCCCCTCGACCGGGACAGGAGTCAGCGACGCGGGCGCAGCGCTCGCCAGGTCTGGCGCCTGTTGACGTGGCGTCGATCGTCCCGCGGCCAGCCATGAGCCACGCTCGACCGCTGGCTGTGCGGGCGAGTGCGCCCGACTCCAGCGCAGCGCTTCCGCAAACTCCATCGCGCTCTGGAATCGCTCCGACATCTCACGGCGCAGCGCCACCAGAATGACCTCCTGCAAAGCGGGAGGGGTATCGCGACGGAACGCCGTCAGTGGCGGCGCATCCACCATCATGCGCTTCGATGCCGCCGCCAACGGGGTATCCGCCTCGAATGGCAGCTGTCCGGTGATCAGCTCATAGAGCACGATGCCGAGCGAATAGAGGTCGGATGACGGACCGCCTGGCTCACCGAGCACCTGCTCTGGTGAGAGGTAGTCGGGCGTGCCGATGACCTGTCCCGTCGCCGTCAGCGCCGTCAGATCGCCGCCAATCTGCCGCGCGATGCCAAAATCGGTCAGCTTCGCCAGCAGCTCCAGTGGCGAATCGAGCAGCATCACGTTCTGCGGCTTCACATCCCGATGGACGACGCCGACCGAGTGCGCCAGCGCCAGCGCCGAGCAGAGCTGCTCCCCGATGCGCCAGACCCAGTCCAGCGGCAGCGGACCCACCCGCCTGAGCAGGTCTTTGAGCGTCGCGCCATAGATGTACTCCATCGCCAGGTAGGGTACCGGCTTGTCGGGGTCCTCGGACCAGTGTGACTGCGGTCCGACGATCACTGGCAGCGTGAGTCCATAGTCCAGCACGCGCACGATGTTGGGATGCGAGAGCCGCCCAGCCAGACGCGCCTCGCGGCGGAAGCGCGCGGCAGCCTCAGGCGAGGCGTTGGTGGAGGTTGACTTGAGCGCCTTCACGGCGACGATGCGCTGGGTATGCAAGTCGCGACAGCGGAAGACCACCGCCGTCCCACCGACGCCCACGCGCGCCAGCGCACGATAGCGCTCGGCCATCATCATCGTCGCGGCTCGTCCATCGCTCCCGCTCATACGCGGCAAGACCCTCCTTCTCGACTAGCCCGCGCTCCTGACGCGCTCTCGACCCGCCGCTCCTGAGATGGCGTCGCGGATTCGTCAGGGTGTGACGCCACAGCCGATCATACCACACGCGGCATGCCAGAAAGCGAGCGTCGCGCGCCGCCTCCATCCGCGCATGCGTTCACAGGTCCACGCCGCTGGCGGTTTCAACCGCTCGCCTGTCACCCCTCATTGCACCTCATTGCCCCTAATACGCGCTTAACCCAGTCCTAACACCTGCTTAACGCAGGCTAACAACCGCTTAACAGGCGCGTGACATGGTGTCAACGGAGAAGGCGCTGAGGCTCACACGGCAACGAGGAGGCGTCCATGCGCGTCGCGCTGGTAACTGAGAACTTTCTGCCAAAGCTGGACGGTGTCACGCGCACGCTGGCGATGCTCCTGGAGCATCTGGAGCGCGAGGGCCATCGCGCCATCGTGCTTGGGCCAGAAGGCGCGCCAAGACGCTATGCGGGCGCGCGTGTCTTCTGCGCCCCTGGTGTGCCCATCCCCTTTTACCCAGAGCTACGCTTCCTCTGGCCCCGCCCTGCGCTGGAGCGTCGTCTGGCGCGCTTCCGGCCAGACATCGTGCATGTCGTTGACCCTATGCTGCTGGGCGCGGCAGGCGTTCACTGGGCGCGGCGGCTAGGCGCGCCCGTCGTCTCCTCATACCACACCAATCTCTCCGCCTACTGCGCGTACTATCATCTGACCGCGCTCGTCACGCCGATGTGGAGGTATCGCCGCTACCTGCACAATCTCTGCGCCGCCACGCTCTGCCCATCGCCTTCCACAGCGAGCGAGCTTCAGCGGCATGGATTCGAGCGCATCGGTGTATGGCCACGGGGCGTGGACAGCCGCCAGTTTACTCCTGCACGACGCTCGCTCGACTGGCGCAGACGCATCACCGGCGATACGACGACGCCCATCTTGCTCTACACTGGCCGTCTCTCGCATGAAAAGAACCTCAGCGATCTGGTCATGGCGTTCACCGCGCTCGAGGCGTCAGGCGCGTGGCTGGCGCTGGTTGGAGATGGCCCCGCCCGCACGGACATGCAACAGGCGCTGGCAGGGCGCCGCGTCACGTTCACGGGCTACCTGCGCGGCGATGCGCTGGCGCAGGCCTATGCCTCCGCCGACCTCTTCGTCTTCCCTTCCATGACCGAGACGTTCGGGCAGGTCGTGATGGAGGCGATGGCCAGTGGACTGCCCGTCACAGCCTACGATGCGGAGGGTGTGCGCGACTCCGTGCGACACGGCGAAACGGGACTGCTCGCTCCCGCGGGTGATGTCGCCACGCTCACAAATCATATCCGCACGCTCATCGACGCGCCTGACCAGCGTCTGCGCCTGGGCATACATGCGCGCGCCTACGCCGAGCGCCAGGACTGGGCGACCCAACTCTCACGCCTCGTCACCCTCTATGCGTCCGTCATCTCAGGCGAGCCAATGGCAGGCGAGCCAATGGCAGGCACAGCGGCGGACGCGATGCCGGACATACTGGCGGACGCGATGGTGGACGCGCTCCCCATCGCGCCAACGCCAGACGACCTCGCCGATGCAATCGCATGACACGCCGCACTACCGTCCGGGCAGCGCAAACGCGGTCAGCGCGATCATTAAATAGAACGCACAGAGCTGCACGCCTTCGAGCCAGGTCGTCTCGCCGTCGAGATTGACCAGCGCGTAGACAAATACCACCAGGCCCACCGTGACCAGTTCCAGCGGCTTGAAGACCAGCGTGAATTGCTGGAGTCCGGGGGTCAACAGCGCCAGGATGAAGCCAACAAAGACAATCGCTGGCGTCACGAAAAGCGGCACTTGCACGCTCGACCCAGCCGCCACCTCCATCGCCTCTTCCATGCGCTTGCCCCAGGCCATCTGCACTGCCTCCAGCAACTCACCGAAGTTGCAGATGATGGGCAGCACGATCAGCCCGAAGGAGAGCGGTGTCAGCAGCGGGCTGTCCACGATCACGCGGTCGGTCACTGTCACCAGCGTCGCGCAGACGCCAGCAATGGCGCCGATGGAGACGACAAGCGCTGTCAGCGCCAGCGCCGTCACGCCGACACTCAGCGACTCCTCGTCCTGTGTCTGTTCGCGCAAGCGCTCCGCTTTCGCCTCTTCCTCGCGCTTCAGCGCCGCCTCTTCCGCAGCGGTGAGCGCGCGCCCATGCTTCTCATCCTCCTCAGCCTTGACGATGGCAAGCCGGTCACCCACATGGAAATACTCGACGAGCACATAGGCGAGGTAGCTGAGGAACAGAATTACGCAGACGACCAGACTGACCGCTTCTTCGGTGTAGGAGCCAAGTAGCTCTTTGCTCTGGTCAGCGAAGGCCGTCGCCAGCGTGGGCAAGGCCAGCCCCACCACCGCCAGCCCCAGCATCGAGGCGAATCCGGCGGCGCGCTCCTGACTGAATCGCAGGCGCCCATGTCGCCAGGCGCCTGCGAAGGTCGCCAGTCCAAGCGTCAGCAGGATGTTGCTGATGACCGAGCCAAGCAGCAGTCCATGTACGATCATATAGTTGGAGTCAGTCAGATACGGATGGCGCACGACCTGCATCAGCAGCCAGAACCCAATAGCGATCTCCGGGACGTTGCCCAGAAACGCATTCATCAAGCCAGCGACGATCTGTGAGCGCCCGCGAGCGAGCACCTTGACCATATCGCCATTGATCTGCGCCAGCGGCAGCAGCGCGAGCAACGAGACGCCAAATACCCAGAATGAGAGACGCCCTGTTGTCGCGCCGTTGGTGTTATACCAGTACAACACGATCGCGGCAGGCGCGAGCAATAAAGATACATGCCAGATACGAAGCTTCACGTCGCTCTCCCCATCTTCCCCGGTTTCAAGTCACGCGCCTTCACGTCTATCACTGTGCGCCATGACGCTGTTGCGCCGCATCGCGGACGACCGCTCCCTATGATACCAGAGGACCGCTATCTCAGGCGTACGCAAAAGAGACGGGAGATGGTGAGTCACGAGGCGCCGAGAAGCGTCGGGAGAAAGTCGGGGAGGAAATCGGGTCGCCTGTTTGAATAGCGTAAAGACAAGGCTTGCCAGCGCACGCTACAATGGAGGTCGCCAACGTGTGACAGCTTACCAGCTCGGGCGCTCGAACACACGAGCAAGCCGACAGGGACAGCGCCGTCCCGAGTGGGGAAGATGGGGGGGACCGATGGATCTGTTCAATTCGCTCATGTATCAGAACTCGACACTGATCACGTCGATCATCATTGTCGCCGCGCTGGCCTACATTGGAACCATCGCGATCAGTCCGGCGAGCGTATGGCTACGCCGCACCGTGGGATATCTCACGAGCGTCGCCCTGCTCCTGATTGGCGTCGCTGGCTTCTATTTTGGGGCGTCGAAAGAGGTGACGCTGGTCCTGGCGCATGTCTATACGTTCGATGTCTTCCGTATCGAATGGATCGCGGTTGGAGCGCTAGCCATCGGTGTTGGCATCCTGCTCGCGGTCCAATCGCTGCGCAGAATGTAGCGGAATAATGATGTAGCGCACTATATCTCAATAGATCTATTGGTGGATTGTAGCGCCGCATCGACGTGGATGAGCGCGCCCCGCAACGCATCCATCACGTCCTGACCGAGAGAGTGCGCGACCCGTGACTGCTGAGCGGGTCATCACGTCGTGGGGGTTGCGAATTGCCGCAGCGAGCCAGCGGTTAAAGCCGTGCCTGTCAACGGCGCGCCGTTGACAGGTCCTTCAGGCGCGAATTCATTCGCTGGCCACTCGCTGCGACACAACCCGCGATTTCTTAGTGGAACCACACGCCGCATGTCGCTTGACGGCGGGCGGCGAGCCAGTGTATACTTCACTTCGCTGTGACGTCGAGCAGATCATCCGCACAGGCGACACAGTAGCATGATCCTCGGTAGCTCAATGGTAGAGCAGGCGGCTGTTAACCGCAAGGTTACAGGTTCGAATCCTGTCCGGGGAGCCTCAATCACTCCCGCTTCACACCCAGGTCACGAGCAAAGCTTGCCTCCTGGGTGTTTTGCTGTCCACCTCACGGCTGCGCTATCTGGTATGCGGCAGCGCGTCAGCTTCGAGCGTCAGCTTCGAGCGTCAGCGTGATCGTGGGTACGGCCTAGCTCCAGATACTGCTCGCCGCGCGTACGCTCGCCACCTCTGCGGCCAATCGCCGACATGTGCTCGCGGTTTCGGCTCACCTCAACTCCACCCTTGCGGCCAGCCATCCGCGCTTCCTCAGGACTGAAGACATGCGCCTTGCCGCGCTGGTGGGCAACCTGGCCACCCTTGCGGCCAGCCATCCGCGCTTCTTCAGAGCTGAATTCATGCGCGTGGCCGCGCTGGTGTGAGGCTTTGCCGCCCTCGCTCGCAATCTCGCGGCGCCGCCGCTCATCCATCGAGGCGAACCCGCGACGTTCGTAGTCACTCATGCTGTGGCCTCCTTCACTGATGCGCGCTCACCATCCTCACGGAGCCGCGCAGAGCACATCGCGCTGAGCCAGGCGAAACCAGGTGAAACCCGATGAAACCCGATGAAACCCGGCGCGCCTTCCTAGACATGCGGTCTCAGTTCGCAACGACGGCGCCAAATCGGTTTTTGCCGCTGGCTATGCCGATGGGTATGCTGGGGGGATTCTGAGTGAACCAGACCACAGACCACGTAGTAATTGAGAGAGTATGCTTGCCAGAAGAGCAGTCACATGGAAGCGTGCTCGGGAGGGAGAGTCGGAGATGGCGAATCAGGCAGGCGGGCTGATCTGCGGACGATGTGGCTGGGCGAACGCGCCCGGCGCTCGCTACTGCGTGCACTGTGGCGAAATCGTAGACATCGCCCTCGCCGCTGAGCTGCAGCGGCTCTATACACTGCTCATCGAGCTGGATGCGCAGGTGGCGGCGGGACTCGGCAGCGGGACTGTCCAATCACTCCGCGACACGATCCGTGAGCGCTACCTTGCGCAGCGCACGGCAACGCGAGCGGCGCCCTCCGCTGCGTCCGTCACGCGCCCGCTGCCTCAGTCCGCGGCGTCGCATCCCATAGCTCCAGGCGCCGCCTCCGCATCCACGACCATCGCTACGGGCGCCGCGGACGCCGTTCCCGCAGCCGCAGCGTTCGCGCCACCTGCTCCCGCGCGCCCACATGGCCCCGTCTTCTCCTGGCGCGCATTCATCGCAGAGCAGGCCATCGCTGTGATGGCATACCTGGGCGGCTTTCTGCTGCTGATCGCCACGCTCACCTTCGAGGTCGGGGGCTGGCAAGCGCTGCCCGACTTCGCCAAGCTGGCGGGCGTGCTGGCGGTGTACTTCCTCTTCGGCTTGCTAGGGGCCGCGCTGCGCCACGCGACAAGTCTGCGCACGGTGGGCCGGGTCTACCTGGGCGTCTTCGCGCTGATGACTCCACTGGCGGCGCTGGCCGTGTATCGCTTCGAGCTTCAGGCGCGCGGCTTCCCGGTCGCCGGAACGATCTGCCTCGCGGCGGGCTATACGGCTATTGTCTACCTCTCGCTCGCGACGCGCACGCGCTTCGTTACCTATGCGTATCTGGGCTGGGCGGCGCTGCTGCTGGGCGCGCTGGCGATTCCACCGTGGGCCAACGTGATGGACATCTGGCGGATTCCTGTCGCGAATATCGTGGCGCTGGCGCTGGTGGCGCCCCACGCGGCCTCGCGCCGCAGGGGTCCGCGCGCCTTGCTGGAGGTTCTGGAGCCATCCGCCACGCAGCTCAGCGCGGGAGTGGCTGTCGTAGGCGCACTGACGACTATCATGCTCAGCTTGCAGATCGCCGGTAATGCCTTCATGCCTGTGGAGGCCGATAGCGCCCGCGCCGCGCTGGCCGTCGCCGCGTGCGCCCTGGTGGCGCTCGCCGCCGCCTGGAGCTGGACCGCTCGCACGATCACAGTATTGTCAGGCGCCGAGACGGTGTCCGTGCTCGACTGGATTGTGGCGGCGTCAGTGGCGTTGGCGGCGGTCGCGGTGGCAGGCTGGCTGCACGCCACCGCTGCGGGCTACACCTACACCCTTGCGGGCGTCGCGCTGGCTGAAGGACTCGCCGTGGAGGCGCTGCGCGCTCGCGCGCCGAGGCGTGTCGGCCTGCGCATCAGCATTAAGATACTCGCCGCCGTGTTGGTCGTCCTCGGCGCAATGCTGACCATAGGCGAGGCGCTGCCCAACGCGCCCCTCCTGGTGGCGGGCGCGGTCGCCATCATGCTGGGTCTGCTCTTCGCGCTGCGCGGCTCACGACGAGAAGTGTTCCCTTGGGGGCTTTTCGCGGGCGCCTTTCTGCTGATCGAGGCGCAGGCTGCCTTCGCCGCAATGATCCCCGCCGACCTGCTGGACGCCACCAGCGACCACCTGGCTCCCGCGCTCGCGCAACGACCGACACTGACCGGTCTGCTGGCGCTGGCGCTCGCAGCGCTGGGGCTGGGCTTGCGCGCGGCGCCCGCAGGCTCCTCCCGGCTGCGCAAGCTGCGGGCGCCAATTGAGTTGACCGCGCTGCTCGACGCGACATTCGCCTCACTCCAGCTCGGCGGCCATACGCGCCTCTACAGTGCGCTCTTCCTGAGCATGTTTGCGCTAGCCGCGCTGCTCGTGGCGCGCATCGAACGCCAGCCCTTCCTCGCGGGCGCCTGGGTGACGATCTTCGGCGTCTCGGCCTCCGTAAGCTTCCTCGTCGGCAATCCGAATAGCGTGGCCGTGGCAGCGCTACCAGTCGCGCTGGCGCTGGCGACGCTACTCCTGGGGCGCGCACTGGGCCGCGCCTATAGCGTTGCGGTCTATCTCGTGACGCTGATCGCCACTCTCATCGCGTTCGTGGAGCTGATCACTGCCCTGCGTGCGTCCGCCGACCGCATCATCCCGACTCATCCAGGCCTGGGAGGATGGATGGCTATCATCGTCGCGCTCATCCTGATGATAGATGCGCTGGCGACCCAAGCGCCCCTCTGGCGACTGGCGCCGGCTGGCGCGGCGTTGCTCAGCGTGGTAGACGCGCGTGCGCTCTGGCCCGCGGTGACGCTCACGCTGGCGCTTGCGGGCATGGGCGCGCTGCTCAGGCGACTGCGCGGAGCCTACTGGGAGACGAGCTGGCATGCGGCTGCGACGCTCGCCTCGCTCATCGCGCTCTATTGGGCGATGCGCGCCACACAGAACGCCGCCTCGCTCACGTTGGGGGTGGCGCCGCTCTTCGCCCTGCTGACCTATGTGATCGCCTGGCAGGATCATCTGCCCTGGGTCAGCGCGGCGATCACCCCGTATGTCCTGGTGTCGCTGTGGCAGGTGGACTCGCTGCCCATCCCCGCGA
>DASQSS010000320.1:0-2387 GCA_035642255.1 Ktedonobacterales bacterium
GTCAACGCGTTTGCCCAGCGCACAAGGAGCGCGCCGCCACACATCGCGTCGTCACACCGGTCCACTGGCGGCGCGCGCCACGCTCGCGCTGCTCGTGGCGCTCGCGCCGGTCATCGCCATCATCACCACGTTCGCCACAGCGCCCATAGCGCATGCGAACGCGCCACATGTTGATGTGTTGTCGTTTCAGCGCGACGTAGACCCATCGGGGGCGCGGGCGATAACCGACGCCATCGACACCGCCGAGCAGGATGGCGCGGCGCTGCTCGTCATCACGGTAGACACGCCCGGCGGCGACCTGGACTCGATGCAGAAGATCGTGCAAGCCGAGCTATCGGCGACTGTTCCGATCGTCACCTACGTCAGCCCGCAGGCGGCGCAAGCGGCTTCGGCTGGCTCGTTCGTCACACTGGCGGCGCCGATCGCGGCGATGGCGCCCAGCACACGCATCGGCGCCGCCAGTCCAGTGGATGCGGCGGGCAATGATCTGTCCTCCACGCTCAAGAGCAAGGTCGAGCAGGACCTCGAAGCGCTGATGCGCTCCATCCAAACGGACTATCATCGCAACGTGGTCCCCTCGGAGGCGATGATCTCGAACGCTACCGCCTACACCGATGGAGAAGCGATGAGCCAGGGCATCATCTCGCTCCAGGCTGATTCACTCAGCGCGCTGCTCGGCCAGCTCGACGGCTATAGCGGCGTCTATGCGAACGGCAATGCGTTCACGCTGCGGACTGCTGCGGAGCCGGTACAGATGCTTCAGCCATCCGTGGCCAGCGACATCGAGACGTTCCTGTTCGACCCAACTGTGCTTTTCATTCTCTTCATCGTCGCGGCCATCTGCATCTACCTGGAGCTTGCCCACCCCGGCGCGACGGTTCCCGGCGTGGTCGGCGCGATTACGCTGGTCATCTTCCTGATCGGCGCGGCGGGCATCAGTCCAAACTGGGGCGGCCTCGCGCTGATGCTGCTCGCCATTCTGCTGCTGGCGGTGGATACGCGCGCGCCAACGCATGGCGTGCTGACGGTAGGCGCGCTCATCAGCCTGGTCGCGGGCGCGCTCATCTTCTTCGACAGCAGCTCCAATGTTGGCGCGGCGACCGTCAATCCGTCCGTCATCATCGGCGTCACTGTGGGCGTGGGGCTGGTCGCCCTGCTGGTGCTGCGCTATAGTCTCGGCGCGCAGCTACGCCGCGTCACCACGGGCAAAGAGTCGTATATCGGGCAGACGGTGACAGTGATCGAGCCGCTTGCGCCCGTCGGACGGGTCAATCTGCTTGGCGAAAACTGGACCGCCCGACTCAATCCGTCGGCGAAGATCGCCGAGCCGCTGCCAGTCGGCGCGCGCGCCCGCGTGGTGCGAGTGGAGGGGCTGACGCTGATCGTCGAGCCTGTTCCCACGCCTGTCATATCGGGCCGGTGAGTCGCTGACCTGATCGCTGTATTCGCTGTATTCGCTATGTTCGCTATCATCGCGCGGCGTCGCGGGCATCAGGCCCACGTCGCGCGCAGAAAGAGTACGGTAGCCTTCGATGGATCTCTCTGCACTCGGACCCATCACCGTCATTGTGGTCATTGTGGTCGTTCTGCTGATTTTGTTTTGCCTGGCGGGCCTACGGGTGGTCAACCAGTACGAGCGCGGCGTCATCTTCGTGCTGGGCCGCCTCATTGGCGCGAAAGGGCCGGGCGTCTTCTGGGTGCCACCATTCATTAGCTCCATGCGCAAGATCGACCTGCGCATCGTGACGATCGAGCTGCCCCCGCAGGAGGGCGTGACTCGCGACAACGTGACCGTGCGTGTCAGCGCGGTCGTGTACTTCTACGTCGTCAGCCCGAACGACGCCGTCAACAACGTCATGGACTATTACCGCGCCACCGTGCAGATCGCCCAGACGACGATGCGCAACGTGCTGGGCCAGTCGGAGCTCGATCAGCTGCTGACCGACCGCGCGCGCATGAATCAGGCGGTGCAGACCATCATCGACGAGCACACTGAGCGCTGGGGCATCAAGGTCACAGCGGTTGAGATCAAAGACGTGGAGCTGCCGCAGACGATGCAGCGCGCGATGGCGAAGCAGGCCGAGGCCGAGCGCGAGAAGCGCGCCAAGGTCTTGCAGGCGCAGGGCGAGTTCCTGGCCTCACAGACCCTCGCAGACGCCGCGAAAGTCATCGCGACTGAGCCAGCGGCGCTCCAACTGCGCTACCTGCAAACGCTCACGGAGATTGCCGTCGAGAAGAACTCCACCATCATCTTCCCGCTGCCGATTGATCTGGTCGAGCCGCTCTCAGAGATGATGCGCAGGGCCGCAGGAACGAACGGCGCGAAGCCAGCCACCGCGCCTGCAACCATGCCAACGACGCCAGCCACGCCGCAGGTCGCGCCACCA
>DASQSS010000321.1:0-5177 GCA_035642255.1 Ktedonobacterales bacterium
CGGCGCGCTGGCGCTCTTCCGTCTGGCGGGCTGGACCAACATGGCCGCTGCCTTTCGCCATGTCGGCGCCTCGGTCTCACGCGCCTTTACCCTGCTGGGCTGCGTTCCTCCTCAGCCCCTACGACTTTGACATCGCCCTGACCTGGTTCAGGGTCAGGTAGCCGCGAATGCCATCGCGATGATACAATGGATGCGCCTTCCCATTCGGGGCCGTAGCTCAGGGGCAGAGCAGGGGCCTTTTAAGCCTCGTGTCGTGGGTTCAAATCCCACCGGCCTCACCATCGCCTATCCTGACGAGGATGATGGCTTGCATGCGATGTTCACGCGGGTGTCCAATGCGCGCTCAGCGCAGAGGACTACCCCATGTCCGCCTTACACGCCTCTCGATTCGATGACACATCGCACGCATCGCATGCGACTTCCGCGCACCACACAGAAACTCAACGTCCATGCTCGCACACTCAGAGCAAACGCACGGTGGCACGCGCATGGCGCGCTGCTGACTCGACACAATACGACCGTTGATGCCGCCGACGAAACAACCGCATATCGTCTCGCGGCAGCGCTGATGCGACGCCGCGTCCATCGAGCGAAACCTCGCTCAGCGTCTCCTCGCTCAGCGTCTCCTCGCCCGCATCATCACTACCAGCGAATGCGCGCAGCTTCTCCAGGCCTGCCGACCTCAGCCGCTGGACCGCATCAGAGATAGAGGCGAGCAGTGTGTCGAGGTCGCAAGGAACCGCCAGCACAGGCACAGTGCGATCCGTGCGTGTATTGAAGATTCGCGGCGCAAGGTCAGGCCGTGTGGTGAGGATGAGATAGACGTGCTGTGGAAGGGCGTTCACTGCATCTGCTAGCGCATCCAAGTGGACACGCGGGTCACCGTGGCCGAGCAGCACGATGAGCGGCGATGGACTGGCCCGAAGCGTCATTCGCGCGAGGGGAAGGTCGTCCACCCCAATGCTCGCATAGCCTGCTTCGCGGACGACTTCCTGAAGTGTCTGACGTAATGTTGTGTCTCGCTCGACAACTAGCGCCCTCATGAGCATCATCCTCCACCTCCCAATTCGCTGGCGCGGCCGACACAATACCGACCCCTCTCGTACAGTCTTCTCAAGTAATCTTTCTATGGGTTTATCTCGCGTCTATGCAGCGCGTTACGCCAGAGTACGCCTCGCGCGTCACAATCCAGTCACATGTGTGGCTCACCCTCTCACAACACCTTCTCACTCCCATCGCTAGCTGTATTCGCATCCTGCGCTGTGACAGTCGCGCTCCACCAGCCATCGCGCGTGGAGCAGCCGCTCCTATATATCTATATCGCGGTGGAGTCTACGCAGCGATGTCACGCTCGCGACACAAGCGCGACTGGGCGTCTCGGTCACGTATGCGCGGATCGGGGAGCGAGCAGCAGCCGTGGAGCAGGGATGATGTGAGGTCACTGCCGGGCGCCCTCGCATAGCATGTGACAAATGTGGGGAACGTGAGGAATGTCAGGAAGCGACCCCGACGTGGCTCGACGATCCTCGTTTTGTCTGAGGCCAGGTGAGCTTTGGATGCACGCAGGACATGCGCGGGTCGGCTGACGATTAAATTTGCCAGCCGACCATAGGCGACACGATCCGATCCGGTCCAGAACTCCCGGCGACGCCAGGTGGATGCCCCAGCGATGCCCTAGCTATGCCCCTGCTACGCCTCCTGCTTCACCAGTGGCATATAGCGCGGCTCCCAGATCATCGCGTCCACCCGCTGCTCGATGGACTGCCCATCAATCCGCTGCCCTGTTCCGGAGCGCAACGCCTCCTCCGCCACGGCCAGCGCTACTGTGCGCGAGGCGGAGCGCACACTCTCGACATGCGGATAGAGCGACGCAAGCGGATCACTTCGGCTGGGCGCCAGCGCGCTCAAGGCCCGCGCCGCCGCGAGGAACATCTCGTCGGTGACACGCCGTGCGCCTGAGGCCAGCGCGCCCAGCCCGACGCCTGGGAAGATGAACATGTTATTGCATTGCCCGATGTAGATCGAGCGCCCGTCCAGCGTCACATCAGGGAACGGACTGCCCGTGGCGACGAGCGCGCGCCCATCCGTCCACTGAAGGAGATCGGACGGCGTCGCTTCGCTCTTTTCAGTCGGATTCGACAGCGGAAAGATCACCGGGCGTTCGACATGTCGCGCCATCTCACGCACGACTTCCTCGGTAAAGGCGCCTTTGCGCGCGGCTGCGCCTAGCAGGATCGTTGGTCGCACATGCCGCACGACCTCCAGCAGATCGAGCGGCGCGTCGTCGCTGGTAGCCCAGGGTTGCTGCGCGAACTGAGCCTTCTCCGCGTCGAGGTCCGACCGTCCGCGATGCACGAGGCCGTGGCTATCCAGTAGCCAGACACTTGCGCGCGCCTGCTCTTTGGTCGCGCCATCCTCCACCATCGCCATGACCAGCAGGTCCGCGATACCCGTGGAGGCCGAGCCAGCGCCGAGGATTACTGTCCGTTGCTCACGCAGCGGCGTCCGCGTGATAGTCGTGGAGGCCATCAGGCCAGCGAGTGTCACCGAGGCAGTACCCTGAATGTCATCATTGAAGGTGCAGAGGGTGTCACGATAGCGGTCGAGCAGGCGGCGAGCATTGCCACGCGCGAAGTCTTCCCATTGCAGCATGGCTCCGGGATACACCCGCCGCACAGCGGTGACGAACTGCTCGATGAAGCTGTCATACGCATCGTCGCGCACTCGCGCATGTCGCCAGCCCAGATAGAGCGGGTCTTCACGCAGCGGCTGATTGTCCGTGCCGAGGTCGAGCATAATGGGCAGCGTGGCGCTTGGCGCGATGCCCGCGCAGAGCGTGTAGAGCGCTAGCTTGCCAATGGGGATGAGCATGCCACCGACACCGAGATCGCCCAACCCCAGAATGCGCTCGCCGTCCGTCACTACGATCACCCGTGGCTCAGGGACCGGCGCCGCTCGGAGGATGTCTTCGATCTCGTCACGCCGCTCATAGGAAAGATACAGGCCGTGCGGTCGCCGATAAATATGGCTAAAGTTCTGGCACGCCAGGCCTACAACGGGCGTATAGATGATAGGACTCATCTCGGCGATATGCTCTTGCAGCAGACGAAAGAAGAGTGTTTCATTGCGGTCTTGCAGCGACGCCAGATAGATGTAGCGTTCCAGGTCAGTTGTCTTGGCGCGGAAACTCTCATATGTGCGGGCGAGCTGCTGCTCCATCGTCATGACAGCGGGCGGAAGCAAGCCGTGCAGATGAAATGTCGTGCGCTCGTCGTCTGAGAACGCGCTGCCTTTGTTGAAGCGCGGGCTGCTCAAGAGCGCCGCGCCGCTGAGTGTCGTCGCGATGGGCTGGATGGTCGCGCTGCTGTCAGTATCTGTCCGCGCGGGTGTCGAGGTATCCAATGCCCCCCCCCTTCGTTCTGAACGGGTCCGCTCACACCACTCGTTCTTCGCCTGTCTGGGTCGCCTGGGTAGGCGTCCGGCTTGGCGTGCGGCATCGGCGGCGATCTGTGCCGCTGGCGACGCCGATGCAGCCTGCGAGCGCTCATCCGCGCGCCAGCGGCACACTGCCAGCATATCATGCGCTACAGGGCGTGTCGTGCGGCGTCCCACAGCGCGACGCTCACGCCACATGATTGTCACACGACACGCTCCACTACCGCCCTGCTACTGCCCTGCTACCGCTTGTGGCCAATCACATCCCAGTTGAAGAACAGATTCACGCCGAGCACGGTCAGGCAGACGAGCGCGGCCGCGATGAGCCCAATCGTGATGGCGACGCCCCCAGCGACGAATGGCATCAAGACGGTCATGAGGTTCGTCGCGATGGCGAAGAGCGGAATCATCAGCGCCAGCGATGCGATCGCCAGGCCGAGCCGCTGTCCGCCCGTTGGCGTCAGGAAAGCTACCTGCGACACCGGAGACGGCGCATAGCCAGGCGCATAGCCAGGCGCATAGCCAGGCGCATAGCTCGGTGGGTAGCCGGGCGCATAGCGTCCGGGATAGCCTGGTGTGTAGTCATAGGGTGAGGCGGCGACGGGAGCTTGCGCCTGCGGTTGTGGCGCCGGTTGCGGCGCCGCCGTCTGAGCGGGCGCAGCGACGCGCGCCTGCTCTTCACGCATGGGTCCGGGCGCCTGAGGAGTCTGTAACATAGCGCTGCCAGTCCTTTCGTGCGGTTTCCTCGCGGTTGGTCACGCGATGTCCATTGCTCGGAGAAACCGCGTGTAGCATATGGCCCCACACTCACACCAGCGTCACACGCTCCGGTTGATTGCGCACAATGCCGTCACGCGCCGCACATGCCGGCGGATCACCCGCGCCCGCTCGGCGCAGATGGGGGCTAGGCGTCGCTGTCTGAACGAGTCTGGCGCCCGTCATGCGAGCGCCTCTTCGCCATGCGGAGTAGCGGCATATTGCGAGGAAAACGCGAGGACAACGCGAGATGGACCCGGAGTGAATCCACAAGGAGAGGCGCATGTTGACGCGCGAGCAGAACCGACTGATTGAGCGGCAGGAGTGGATGGAGCCAGCCAGCGATACCATCCAGAAGGCGGTAGCCAGCGTGCTGACAGGAAGTCCAGTGAAACGTCGACTGGATGACATCCTCAATGGCGTTTGGCTGGGTCATCCACTGCACCCATTGCTGACAGACATTCCGGTCGGCGCGTGGACGGTGACGCTCGGACTGGATCTGTACGAGACGGCCACAGGACAGGTTCAGTTCGCGCCAGGCGCTGACGCCGCGGTCGTCATTGGCCTCGTCGGTGGCCTCGTTGCCGCGGTGACGGGACTGGCTCAGTGGCAATACACCGACGCCCAGCCCCGGCGTATCGGGCTGGCACATGCGCTGCTCAATGTCACTGGCATGGCGCTCTACATCACCTCAGCGGCCTTGCGCGCGACCGGAAAACGCAACGCGGGGCGGCTTGCCGCGCTGGTCGGCTACGGCATCGTCGGCGTGTCCGGCTACCTCGGCGGCGACCTTGCCTACAACGAGCGCATCGGGGTCAATCACGCCCCCGGCCAGACGCCACCCGACCAGTTTACGTCGGTCATGGCCGAGCGCGAGCTGGCGGAAGGTCAGGCGAAGGCGGTGGATGTTGGCGACCTGCGCATGATGCTCGTGCGCGACAATGGCCAGGTCTATGCGCTGGCGCGTGAATGCTCGCATCTGGGCG
>DASQSS010000322.1:0-8089 GCA_035642255.1 Ktedonobacterales bacterium
TACACAGCCCAGCAGGCGCTCCTCAGCGGCGCATTTCCCTGAAATGCTGTGAAGCTGAACGCATCAGGAGTACACCCATGCAAACCACACCTTACCTAGAGCCCACGCAGTCGCCCCAATCCAATGAGCTCGGAAAGGCGAGCCCGCCGGTTCAGAATGTTGAGCCGAGTCCATCGGTCCGGCCCCTCCGACCACGATTGAGCTATGAAATGAACGCTGTCACCGAGCCTCGACCACGACCCTCGGTGGGGATCATCTACCGCGTATCACAGACCTTGTATCTCCTCGTAGGCATTGTCGAGGCGCTGATCATCATCCGTGTGGCTCTGAAGCTGCTTGCTGCCAACCCTGCTGTTGGCTTCGTGCGCTTCGTCTACGGAATCTCTGCTCCGCTGGTGGCGCCATTCCAGGGCATCTTCCCCACCCCAGTGAGCAGTGCCAACGTCCTGGAACTGTCCTCGCTGGTGGCGATCGCCGTGTACGGACTGATTGCCTGGGGAGTCGTGAGCCTCATCTTCATTGCGGGGCGACGCCCACTCCCCACGACTGCCGGGTAGAGTCGCTGAGCAGGGCGCGTTGGAGGTACACACCGACTCGTCTGCGCGGATGGCCATCCGCGCAGTGGCTCACACCGTAGTAGATGGTCATCCAAGATACAGGAGCTATACGATGGTCAGCCTTATACCTCAGAGTGCGAGTCCACTCCGTACCATTGCTGTGGATCCTATGCCACCCGCAGACGGC
The DNA here is from genome assembly GCA_035642255.1 of Ktedonobacterales bacterium. GTDB lineage: Bacteria > Chloroflexota > Ktedonobacteria > Ktedonobacterales > JADMIN01 > JAKAIY01. The sequence goes on from DASQSS010000322.1 coordinate 745, forward strand.
GTTCGCCCGCATCCATGGGAGATGGTACGGCATCCGATGAGGACGGTGCGCTTCATGAACGCGTTGCGTCGTGATCGCCGCATCTCATGGATACGCAAGCTGCTCTATATCGGGCCATTCCTGCTCCTGTTGATTGCCCTGTTGCTACCTGAAGGCGTCATCGCGGCTGGTGTGGCGCTGCTCCTACCGTTGATAGGACCACTGGTGAATGTGCCAGCGGACGCTGCGCTCGATTGGTTTGCGCTTGGACTCGCCGCCTACGGCCTGCTTGGCATTCTGCCGAAGCGCATTGTAGCGGAGCAGCATGCGCTCCTCTTCCATGAGACACGCCCAGCGCGCGGATAGTTCATCCGTACCGTCAAGTCCGGGAAGTAGCGTTGGCGCTTGATGTCGAGTTCGGCATCGAGCACAGGGGAATGGAGAAGGTATCTGAATAGCGCACCTCGGGCGCCTACCGCGACTGCGATGTCCGCGTCGGCCACGCCAACGCCACCAATCCCCTCGCCACTGTCCACAGGTGGCGCTGATCCGGAGCGCCTTGTTCTGTTGCTCGATGCGCATCGAGAGACGCAAGGAGAGTCGTATCGTGAGGCATGGCTAGAGACGCTTTGGGGATTCTGGACGAAGATCAACAACGATTGGATCTTCAACCTCTCCGGGTTGCTCGCCTATAACTTCCTGATGGCGCTCTTTCCGCTGCTGCTGTTGCTGCTCGCCGGATGTGGCGCTATCCTGCAGCGCCTCTCGCCGAGCACCAATCAGCAACTGCAGCGCACTCTAGCGGGGGCGCTGCCAGGTTCGACGGGGGCGATACTTGTAGCAGGCGTAGAGACAGACCTGAAGAAGAGTGTCGGTTTGTTGCTGGTGATTGGTCTCCTCTCAGCGCTCCTCACTGGATCGCGTCTCTTCGTCACGCTAGAGGGCTGCTTCGGTATCGTGTTTCGGTTGCGTGGACGCGACCCGCTGCGACAAAACCGCATGGCATTCAGCATGTTGCTGCTCTTCCTCGTCATCGCTCCGCTCATCTTCCTCGTCTCCATCATGCCGGCGGGTCTGGTTGCATTCATTGATCCGACCAGAAGTAGTCCTATCAGCGGCATCCTGATCAGTGGTGTGCGCCTCCTGCTTCTGTTCGCGACCGCGCTGCTTTTCTTCGGCGCGACCTATGCGTTCGTGCCGAATCGGCAGTTGCAGTGGCGCTCGTGGAGCAAGAATTGGCAGGGCGCGCTCGTGGCCGCAATGCTGCTGCTGCTGTACGAGCCACTTTTCGGGCTGTATCAACGGTACCTTCTGCATGCGGACAACTATGGTTCAGTCGCTGCCTTCGCCATCGTCATCATAGTGTTCCTCTATTATCTGGCGTTCATCCTGCTGCTGGGCGCCGAGATCAACTCCTGGGTGGCTGGTCAGCGCGAGACGGCGGCAGATCTTCCGGGTATGCTGCATGCGGTGCAGGCGCATCGCTCACTGCGCGGCGCAGCGGGTCCAACGGCTGGCAGGCCCACTGAGGAGATGCAACGGCATAGCCGGGCATGGCCCGTTCGCTACATCGAGGCAGTATTGCGCCGTGCGCGCGTCGGCCACCCGCTCACGCTGCGACTCCCACGGCACAGGCAGGCTCTACAGGCGCCCGATCAGACCCAAGCGCTCCTAGAAAACGATGGCGCATCATGAACGGAACTCACCACTCTGCTACCGACCTCCAGCGCGCCCGCGCAGACTCGGAGGTGTTCACCTACCCGGCATGGGCGCACCGACGTGATGTAGCTATCACGCTCTTTCTCGGGCTGGTCCTCGCCGTCGCAACGGTCTGGGCTGCTTCCTATATTGTTGGACCCATGCTCATTGTCGTGCTGGCCGCGCTCTTGGCCTATGCCGTTTCGCCCATTGTACGAGGCCTCGCTCGGCGCATCCCGCTTCCCCTCGCGATTATGTTGGTCTATCTCGTCCTTGTCGGCGTCGTGAGCGGCATAGGATACCTCTTCGTCTCTAACGCGATTGCCGAGCTCTCTGCCCTTGCTACCCAGATCACACATCTGCTCACACCGGGCTATCCAGGAGCGCCAACTCCGCTGGCCCAGCAACTCGAACGTCTCGGCTTGTCGCAGACGCAAGTCCAGGACCTCAGCCAACGAGCCATCCAGCAGCTCCAGAATGCTGCCCAGAATGCTCTCCCGTTGCTGGGCGGCGTAGTCAATGGGCTGCTGACCGCGCTGTTGGACGTCGTCCTCGTGCTGGTCCTCAGCATCTATTTTCTTGTCGCATGGCCGCGTTTTGCGATATGGCTCAGTCAGAGTGCGCCCATCAAGCAACGCGGACGGCTGGCATTCGTACTCGTTACCTTGCAGCGCGTCATTGGCGGCTATCTCCGCGGCCAGCTTATCCTCTCCACGCTGGTAGGTACGCTCGTTGGCGGTGGGATGTTTCTCTTGCATGTTCCTTACGCGTTGCTGCTCGGCGTGCTCGCCTTCCTACTCGAGTTCATCCCGACACTCGGCACACTGACCTCTGGCGTGATCTGTATCCTCGTGGCGCTGACCCAGGGGTGGCCCACCGCACTGCTTGTGCTTGGCTACTTCGTCGTCATCCACCTGCTCGAAGGCTATGTTGTCGCACCACGTGTGCTTGCCAAAGCAGTTGGTCTCCATCCAGCGATCTCGATCATCGCCTTGCTTGTCGGCGCGCAACTCTTAGGCGTGTGGGGCGCGCTCTTCGCCGCGCCGCTGGTTGGCCTTCTCCAGGTGCTTTTCACAGCGATATGGGAGGGGTGGCGGCATGACCATCCAAATCAGTTCGCAGACGATGTGGACAAACCAGCCGTATCTCGTGCGTCCCTTGCGTCCCTCGCCCCTGCCACGCCTGTCACGCTCACCATGCCCGGCGGGACAGCGGATATCCTGACTCCCGCCACTGAACATCCTCAAGCGTAAGGGCGCGCAGCTGGCTTTCGAGGCCAGAACATTGTAGCCGAGAGCCGCGAGGAAACTGAGGCAGTCGGCATCCTGCCGGGCTTGCCTTCGCGTGAGCGTGCGTGGTGGCTGGGCTGCAAACCGGCTGCAGAGGAGGCTCTCGCCCTGCGCGCCAGTCGTTCCCTGAATTGGAAAGCCTCGGCGAGCTACCCGGTCGCCGAGGCTGCGAGAACCGATACCCTGTTGCTCAGACGGTGACGTACGCTGCTCACGAGCGGCGGATGTGCGCAGAGAGTGTCTGCATAGACCGGCATTGCGAGCGTGTCGGCGCCTAAAGGCTGTACATAAAGGCTTCCCCCTTCGGTTCAAGCAACACGACGATAATGGAAGGCTGGCTGCACCTGCTCATGTGCCAGGCGCTTGAGCATCAATCGAATCATGCCGAGGTAGACCCAGGCCTCGGTGGACTCGGGCAGGAATTCGTAGTCCTTGCTCATCCGGCGATTACGGCCGATCCACGCGAAGGTGCGCTCGACGATCCAGCGATGAGGCGCAGGCTGGAAGCCGGACAGGCGGGGAGGCGGCTCCTGATCGGCCGGCAGCCAGCGCCCACGTCCACCACCCGGGCGCCCGACCACCTGGAGCCGCCAGCCCCAGGTCTCCCAGACCCACGTTTGCAGCGGTCCCAGGTAGGCGCCGTCGGCCCAGATCAGCTGAAGGCGCGGCAGGTGCGGCTGGAGGTGACGCAGCAGCCACGGCGCGCTCGTACGGTCTTGGATGTCAGCTGGGTGGACCAGCACCCCGAGGACCAGACCGAGCGTGTCGACGAGGAGATGCCGCTTGCGTCCGGAGAGCTTCTTGGCTCCGTCGTAGCCATGCAGGCCACCACGTTCAGTGGTCTTGACCGACTGACTGTCCATGATGGCAGCGCTGGGCGTCGGCTCGCGCCCGCTCTGCCGCCGCACGCGCTCCCGTAGGAGCGTGTGAATCCGCTCCCAAACGCCTTGGAGACGCCACCCACGATAGTAGGCGTAGACAGTGGACCAGGGACCGTAGGCACGGGGCAGTAAGCGCCACTGACAACCGCTCCGCAGCACGTAGAAGATGCCGTTCAGGATCACGCGCAGCTGGACACTGCGTGGACGCCCACCTGGCTTGGCTGGAGGCAGCAACGGTTCAAGTAGCGCCCATTCGCGATCCGTGAGATCCGTGGGATAGGCGACAGAGGGCGAAGCCACCATGGCGCACCTCCTTGGATGCGCTACTGGACACTCCCGATATCTCTCCTATCCTACGTCGTTCGACTTCGCCTCGTGGACTTCGTATACAGCCTTTAGCGGGTACTTATTGTTCAATCGACGGCGCTACCCGTTCTCCTCTGATGTGATAGCCCTCGACCCATCCAAGTTGATAGATGTGCGCGTCCTCTGGCGCCACATGTCCAGGCAGCGCCGCCGTAGCGAAGATTGCCTGCTCACCTATCTGGGTATTGTCAGCGGGTAGGATCGTGTGATTGCCTAATGCCGCCGCTTTGCCGTCCACGAGGCCGTGAGTGAAGTAATCCGGCCGAGTCTGAGGCCAGAATGGCAGAGATTGTAGAAACCGCGGGAATCGCATGGGAATGCCCCCGATCAAGCGCCAGGTTAACGTCGGCTCAACATTAAGTCAACATAACCTATTTGCCACATACGACCGTGCAGAATACTGCGTTGCAGATACTCACTGACTCACCTCAAAGGTTGGGTCTGAGCATTGCTCAGCTACAGGCAGCGCGCCACTGTGCTGCACTGCGCGTACCCGCTGCTCGAAAGCGGCATTGGCGCGGACCGCGGTTCGTTTGCTGCAATGGTTGCGCGGCTGGCAGCCTTGCGGATACCTTGGCTCGCGGCATAGAATGCTTCGATATGGAGACAGTAGTACCACCTGAATCGCCGCTCAACTGATGTCCGTGTAGACAGCATCCCTCCTCTCTGATCCCCAGCAATGCGACGCACGCTAGCGCGCGCTTCCGCATGCGCGTCAGAGCCACCTGCTAAGGAGTCTGTGTCACTCATGACCCACACAAACAAGCCCGCGACGATAGGCCAACTCCGTGAGAGCGGCTATCGTGTCCTGTCCGTCAAGGAAGAGATGCGCCAGAACCTTATCCGCAAGATGCGCTCTGGTGATGAGCTGTTCCCTGGCGTCGTGGGCTACGAGGAGAGCGTCATCCCGCAGATCGAGAATGCGATACTCTCCGAGCAGGATATCGTGCTGCTGGGCGAGCGCGGCCAGGCCAAGACACGCATCGCGCGCAGCCTGGTCAACCTGCTTGACGAGGAGACGCCCATCGTCGCGGGCTGCGAGATCAACGACGACCCCTTCAACCCGATGTGCAAGGCCTGCCGCACGCGCATCGCGGAGGAGGGCGACGACACGCCAATTCACTGGATCACGCGTGATCAACGCTACGGGGAGAAGCTCGCGACGCCCGACATCAGCATCGCCGACCTGATCGGCGAAGTCGACCCGATCAAGGTCGCTGAGGGGCGTTACCTCTCGGACGAGCTGACGATCCACTACGGCATCATTCCGCGCACCAATCGCGGCATCTTCTGCATGAACGAGCTGCCTGACCTGGCCGAGCGCATTCAGGTGGGCTTGCTCAACATCATGGAAGAGCGCGATGTGCAGATTCGCGGCTACAAGGTCCGTCTGCCGATCGATGTGTTCGTGGTGGCGAGCGCCAACCCTGAAGACTACACGAATCGTGGCCGCATCATTACTCCGCTGAAAGACCGCATGGGGTCAGAGATCCGCACGCACTATCCGCGCACCATCGAGCATGAAATCACCATCATGGATGGCGAGATGCGCCCCTTCGAGGCTGAGGGCATCGAGATCGTCTTCCCGCAATTCATGAAGGAGATAATCGCCGAGATCACGCATCAGGCGCGGCGCAGCTCCGAGATCAGTCAGCGCTCGGGCGTCAGCGTCCGCATGACGATCTCGAATGGTGAAAACGTCCTGAGCAACGCTGTGCGGCGGGCGATTCGCCTGAAGGAGCGGCAGGCTGTGCCGCGCGTCAGCGACCTCTCCGCGGTCATGGCGTCGACCTCGGGCAAGATCGAGCTGGATACGGTCGGCGACGTGCGCGAGGAGAAGGTGGTAGACAAGCTGGTGCGCCAGTCTGTCAGCGCTGTGTTCCGGCAGTACTTCGACGCCAGCGAATTCGATCAGCTCGTGGCCGGCTTCGAGAAGGGGCTGAATGTGCAGGTAGCCGCTACCCAGCCCTCGATGGAATACGTCACTCAATTGGCGCGGGTCGGTGGCTTGCGCGTCGCTGTGGACAAGTTGAAGGGACACGGCAGCCCAGCGACAGTGGCGTCGGCGGTCGAGTTCATCCTCGAAGGATTGCACCTCAACAGGCGCCTGAACAAGGATGAGATCGCGGGCCAGACACGCTATCGGCGCTCATAGCGGCTGGATACCCGCGTGGCGGAACTGGGCGACCAGCGCATCGCCCAGCCGACCTTTCGCTACGAGACGATCAGGCGCGGCCATCGCAAGCGTAGAGATGTAGAGAATAGAGGCGATCCATGTTCGACCGGTTCCACCTGAACAAGCCTTTCCGCTACTCACGCTGGGATGGCTCACAAAAGCTTGATGATCTCGACGCCGAAGACATCCTCGACGCCCTCTCCGACGACTACCTCAAGCATGGTGATCTGCGCCGCGCGCTGGAGCGCATGATGCGCGAGGGTTTCACCGGACGTGATGGCATGCCGCGCATGGGGATGCGCGACCTGATGGAGCGCCTGCGCCAGCGCCGCCAACAGCAGATGCAGCGCTACAATCTCTCCGGTGTCATGGATGACATCAAGGAGAAGCTGGAGCGCATCAAAGAGCTGGAGCGCGAGGGCATCCAGCGCCGCGTAGATCAACAGACGGGCACCGCGCAACCTGAGCAATCTGAGCAGCCGCAGGGCCAGCAGGGCGACCTGGGTGACCTGGGTGAGCTGGGCGCCGAGGGCCAATCGGGCCAGCCGCAGCGTGGCCAACGGGGACAGCAGAGCCAGCGAGGCGGCCAGCAGGGCCGGGCTGGACAACCGCGCTCCGGTCAGCAAGATGGTCAGCAAGGCGAGTCCGCGGATGGCGGCCTCAGCCAGGATGAGCTGCGCCAGATGCTCGAAAACATCGCCAACCGCAAGCTACAATATCTCGACGAGCTGCCCGAGGACATTGGCGGGCAGATTCGTCAGCTCTCCGACTACGACTTCATGGATGAGCAGGCGCGGCAGGAGTTCCAGGAGCTCCTGGAGATGCTGCAGCAACAGGTAATGCAGCAATACTTCCAGGGCATGACGCAGGCGATTCAGAGCATGACGCCCGAAGACCTGGCGCGCATGCGCGAGATGGTGCGCGAGCTCAATAACATGCTGCGGCAGCGCGCCGAG
>DASQSS010000323.1:0-19939 GCA_035642255.1 Ktedonobacterales bacterium
CTGGCGGCCAAAGCCGCGCCTCCGCAGGCTAGGAGCGGAGACGGCCCGCGCGGCTCGCGAGCCTCTGACCGCAGCTTCAGCCGCCCGTATGTTCGGCGCTAGCGGCGGAAGATGCGCCGAATGTAGACGACCTCCTCGACAATCTCGCCGCGCCGCCCACGACGTCGCAGCCGCTTGCCTGGCGCTGCGCCGCGCAACAGATCGTTGACCGCGGGCGCGACGCCCTCGTGGGTCAGCTCACTCAGCAGCGCGCGGCGCGCTTTGCCGCCCGACAGCGCCGCTCCGGCGACGCGCCAGACGAGGGAAAGCGCCATAGCGCTCGCGCCTGTCGTCACGGCCGAGCGCACCACCGGTTGACGCCAGGCGACCGCCGCCAGCGAGGCCAGCCGCGTTGTCAGCGCGCCCGGGTGTTCGCCCTGCGGCGCCAGCGACATCTCGGTGGGCTGCGCCTCCAGCCGTTCCGAGGCATCCGCATCGATGATGCGCACAGGCGCGAGGCTGCGCAGTCCCGCGCGCGTCTGCGGCGGGCGCAGTGGCTGGCCGCATGCCAGGCAATAGTTGGCGTCGGGCGTGACGCTGGTTCCACACAGTGGACATGCGCCCGGTGCGGATGAGACGTCTGGCGTCATACACGGCCTCCTTCTCAGCTACGCGCGCCGGTTACGCGTTGAGCGAGCAGCTCATCCAGCGCGGCCAGCGTGCGATCGGTCTCCTCGACTGTATTGTAGAAGCTCGGCGAGATGCGCAGCAGCCCTGGTCGCGAATCGACGATGATGCCACGCGCGGTCAGCGCCTTCACCAGCTCTTCAGGCCGCTCCAGCTCTAACATGACAATCGAGCTGCGCTGCGCACCATCCAGCGGACTGCGCAGCTTCCAGCCGCGCGCCTGCGCCTTGCGCGCGAGGTCGTCGGCCAGCCAGCGGGTGCGCTCGCGGATGCGGTCCACGCCGATATCGAGGACGATATCGAGCGCGGCGCTGGCGATGTAGATCGAGGGCATCGGCGGGGTGCCCGCTTCGAGGCGCTGCGCGTCGTCGCGATAGGTGAACTCGCGCGTCTTGAACTGGAACTGGTCGCGCGCAGCCCACCACCCGGTATGGGTCGGCTGCAGTCGCGGAATCAACTCCTCGCGCACATAGATGAACGCGACGCCCTGGCCGCCCATCAGCCATTTGAGCGTACCCGTCACGAGAAAGTCAATGCCAGCCTTCTTCACGTCCAGCGGAATCTGGCCCGTTCCCTGGTAGTCGTCCACCAGCAATAGCGCGCCCTTGGCATGCGCCATCTTCGCCAGCTTCGCCACATCCTGAATGTAGCCGCTGAGATAGAAGACGCGCGAGGTAGCGACGAGGCCTGTGCGGTTGTCGATGTGCGCGCGGAAACGCTCGACGGGAAGAGTGATCTTGTCTTCGCTCTCGACGAACTCAACCTCTACGCCCTGCCGCTCGCGGGCAAGCCACTGATAGGCCAGCGTGGGGAAGTCCATGTCGGCCATGACGACTTTGTTGCGCTCGCCAAGGTCCAGCCCACTCGCGATTTCGCTCAGCGCCGCCGAGACACTTGGCGCGATGGCGATCTCGTGCGGCTGCGCGCCGATCAGCCGAGCAAACTTCTCGCGCAGCGCGGCAAGCTCGCCCATCCAGATCTGATACCACGCCTGTGCGCCATGCTCGTTCCACAGCTCCTGAAAGCGCTCCAACGCGGCCATCGAATGGCTCGACAGTGGGCCAAGCGAGCAGCTATTCAGATATGTCTTGCGCTGCAGGATCGGGAACTCTTTGCGCCAGGCGAGCAGGTCGGTATGTGGCTCAGCCTGCGACGCGCTGATCGTTGATCCGCTCTGTGGCCTTGTTCGCGGCTTGGCTGGCCGCGTACTCTGCGACTTAGCTGATGATTTGGCTCGTGATGTCGTCCGTGGCTCCATCGCTGGGACTGTAGAATCTGCCATCTGTCGCAATCCTCCACCTGATCTGCCAGAGGCGCCGTGTCTCCACTGGCGCGACGCTGCGGAGTTGACTTCGCTCTGGGCAAGTGTACCACGCAGCATGCCAAGCAGCCCGCTATGCGCGCGTCTTGCGCCTGACTTCCGCCTGGCTTCCGCCTGTTATTTGCCAGTTGGAGCGGTCAGATAGATGTGCGCCCAGGCGCTCGGTGATATGAACGGCTTGGGGTCAGCCGGGAAGTTGACGACCGTTGGCTTCGTCTGCCACACCACGCTTTCCTGCGCGACAGGGATAACCACAGCATCGTTCAGCAGCATGTTCTCCGCCTGCCGGTAGAGCGCTAGCCGCGTGGTCGGGTCGCGTGTCGCCTCAGCCCGCGCCACCAGGGTGTCAACCGACGCCTCATGGTAGATGGGCTGTATGGACGCGCCAGGCTCCTGCGCAAAGTAGGACAGCCAATCCTGTGGATCTGGGTAGTCTTCATACCAGGTGAGCGGCACGATAACGTTCCTGGGAGTAACCGGTACAAGGATATCTGGCACATCTTCTATGTTGACGCGCAGGCCCGGCAGCGCGCTCATCCAGCGGGAGCTCACGGCGAGGGAACCAACGCCTGGGCGCGTCAGCCAACCCGTGTAGTACAAGGTAATGACTGGGCAGCGACTCGCGACGCCGCCGCACCGATCGCGCACGTGACTTTGCCAGAGCGCCTGCGCACGCGCAACATCACCCGTGAGCGGAGCTGTAGCAATGGGTCCACCGAGCGTCGCGGGATACGCGCCTGTGTGAGGCGGAGTGATGTGGTTGGTCGCCTGGCCATCCAGCGAGGTAGCAAGCGCAGTCTTATCCAGCGCGAGAGCCAGCGCCTGCCGCACGCGAAGGTCATTCAGGCCGGGCGCATTCGGATCGAGCACGAGAAACGCCTCGGCACGTACGGGAGCGTCGCGCCAACTGGTATCGCCACTGATGTGCTGCTGGCTGTACCCGCCAGGCCCGTCGAAGATGACATCGCCCTTCGTAATCTCATCTGCCGGGCGCCAGTCCATGACCACCTCGCGCAGTTGTGGCCTAGCCCCCCAGAAGTATTTCGACCGGTCCAGGGTCAGGCGCAGTCCGTTGGCGCCGTCAGATACGGCGGGAGCCGGAATGTACATGCCGCTGGTTCCCTGGCCCCCGTTGTCGTTTAGATGCCGCGGCCAATCGCCACCATAGCGTAGCGCGACAGAGCGCTCGACAACACTGCCATATGGTTCGGCAAGCTTTGTGAGCAGCGCACCGTCGGGCCGCGACAGCACGACGACCAGCGTCTGGGGGTCGAGAGCCAGCAGCGAATCGCCGACGAGCGTCGGCATGATGGGTTGACCTGCTGACCCTGATGTGATAGCAGGAGGCGCATGCTGATTGAGCTGACACTGCTGACTCGCGAAGCGTGGCTCGTCCTTGACGGCGGCGAACGCGAAGGAAGCGTAGCTTTCGCATGGCCCCATGACACGGTCGAGGCTGAAGGCTGCGTCGGAAGCGGTGATCAGCTCGCCATCGCTGAACCGCGCTTCAGAGCGCAAGTGGAACGTATAGCGCAGCCCATCCGCGCTGACGCTGTAGCCAGTCGCCAGGGCAGGAACGGGACGTAACGAGCTATCAAGGGAGAACAAGCCGCTGTAGATCAGCGGAAAGAGGAACTGGAGCGCGAGACTCGGTCCAACGAATTGGATGGGGTCAAGATTTTCCCCGCTGCGGTCGACGCCGGGCATGGATACATGCAACACCTGCTGGGCGTCGGGCAGTGGCTCGGGGCCGTGCGTCTGCTGCCAGGGCAGCGGTGGCAGCGAGGGCAGCGCACAGCCCGCCAGCGACGTCACGAGAGCTAGCGCAAGGAAACGCGCGCTACACCTGCTCCGAAGCGTCACACCCGCATGCCCAATCCGCCGCATCGCGCGCCCACCCTTTCTCGCTACTTGCTCACTGCCGCTGCTAGATAGATGCGCGCCCAGGCGCTCGGGGGGATGAACGGCACAGGGTCAGCCGGGAAGTTGACGACGGTTGGCTTGATGGCCCAGGTATTGTCTAGCTGCGCGATGGGCGCGACCACTGCGTCATTGAGCAGCGTATTCTCGGCTTGCTGGTAGAGGGCTAGGCGTGCGGTGGGGTCGCGTGTCGCCTCGGCCCGCGCCACCAACCCATCGGCCTGTGGGTCACTGATGTAGGTGGGTATGTCGTCCGGCGACTGCGCGTAGCTGGGCACGGCCGTTAGCGTCATCAGCCAGTCCTGCGGATCGGGATAATCTTCGGGCCAGCCCGCATAACTTATGGCAGGGGGCGGAGGTGTGGTCGTCAAAAAGATTCCACCATACACGACCTGCTCGAAGCGTACCCCCGGAAACAGCGCCCGCCAGCGCGCGAGAATCGCGGCTTGCAGCCGCGTCGTCGCGATCTCTCCCTCGACAAAGGCGGTGATCACCGGGCAGCGACTGGCGACGCCCCCGCAGCGGTCATGAACGTAGCTCTGCCAGAGCGTCTGCGCCTGGGCGACATCACCCGTCAACGGGGCCGTGGCGAGCGGACCCCTCAGCGCGCTGGGGTACGCGCCTGTTCCAGGCGGAACGATGTGGCTGGTCGGTGTGCCATTGTCAATTTTCGCCAGGGCCGTCCGGTCGAGCGCGAGGATCAGCGCCTGCCGCAGGCGCGCATCGTTCAGCGGCGCGGTCCGTGGGTCAAACGTCAGCGCATCCTCGATGCGTATCGGCGCGGTGTGGAACCTTAGCCCTCTCGCGCTCACCTGCAAGGTAAAGAGCGCAGATGGCGCGGCGTCAAAGACGATCTCATCGGACCATTTGAGCGCGAAGAATTCGGGCGGGATGGGATCATTCGGTGACGCGTCTGCTGACTGCCGATTGCGCAGCGCGACGTTCACCTGCCGCAGCATCGGCTGCCGCCCCCAGTAGCGCGCCGCCGCACGAAGCGTCACCGAAGCGTCTGAGCGCGCTCCATACGAACTTAGCCCCCACGGTGTCCACTGGGCGACGGAATACATGCCGCTGGTTCCCTGGCCGCCGCCATCCGCCAGATGCGACGTCCACTGAGCGCCGTAGCGAGTGACAACCGATTGCTCGACGATCAGGCTGTATGGCTCGGCCAGCTTGCTCAGGAGCGCGCCATCGGGCCGGGCAAGGGCGATCAAGAATGTGCTGGTGTCAGGCGTCAGGAGCGCGTCGCCAATCAAGGTCGCAACAGCGCGCTGGCCGGGCAATGGTCCACCCCGGCACATCTGCGCGAAGGCTGGCTGATCCCTGACATTGGCGAAGAAGGCGGATGCAGCGCCGGCCGCGCAGCCCGACATCACCCGGTTGAGGCTGAAGGCGACATCCGCCGAGGTCAGCGGCGTCGCGTCGGCGAAGTGGACGCCCACGCGCAAGTGGAACGTGTATACCAGGCCATCCGCGCTGACGTCGTAGCTGCTGGCAAGCGCGGGAACCGGACGTAGGCGCGCGTCGAGCGTGAGGAGGCCGCTATAGAGCAGCGAGACGACCTGCGCCGAGCCCGAGTCGTAATGGTTCGCCTGGGCAGGATCGAATGTAGAGCCCGCGTCACTGCTTCCCATCATGGCGACATGAACGATCTGCTGCGCGGCGGGCAGCGGGGAACGGCTCGTCTGTTGCCACGGCAGCGAGGGCAGCGCACAGCCCGCCAGCAGCGTCGCCAGCGCCAGTGCTAGCGCAACGCCGCGCCAATACCTGCCGCGCATCATCTGTCTCGCCATCCGCCGCGACTCCTCGCTCGCGCCCGCCTGTTATCGCTGAGACGCGGAATCGCCAGCGACATTTACAGCGGCGCGAGCGCGGAGAGACTGCGGAGAGACTCCAGAACGCGGGAGGTCTGCTAGATCTCCAGCAGAATCTTGCCCATCGCCTGCCCGGAGGCAAGGTACGCCTGCGCATCGCCTGCCTGCGCCAGCGGGAACGTCCGCGCGATGCGGACACGCAGCTTGCCCTCGCTGATCCAGCCAAGCAGAGCGCCCGACCGGCTGCGGAACTCCTCCGGCGTGGCGATGTAGTGCACGAGCGTCGGGCGTGTCAGGAAGAGCGAGCCTTTGCTGTTGAGAATCTGCGGATTGACTGGCTCAACAGGACCGCTCGACTGCCCATACAGCACCATGTAGCCACGCCGAGCAAGGCTATCGAGGCTGGCGTCGAAGGTGTCTTTGCCGACGGAATCGTAGACGACTGGAACACCTTTGCCGTCCGTCAGCCGCCGCACCTCTTGCGCGATGTCCACCTGGCGATAGAGGATGACCTCGTCCGCGCCGAGCGAGCGCGCCTCCGCGACCTTGGACTCTGAGCCGACGGTGCAGAGGGTTCGCGCGCCGAGCATCTTCGCCATTTGGGTCAGCAGACCGCCCACGCCGCCAGCCGCCGCATAGATCAGCGCCGGCTCACCCTGCTTCAGCGGATAGGTGCTGTGCGAGAGGTAGTGGGCCGTCATGCCTTGCAGCATGGATGCCGCCGCCACCTTCAGGTCCACCCCCTCCGGAACCTTGGCGAGCTGCCAGGCGTTGGCGATGGCGTACTCAGCGTAGGCCCCCATAAATGCGGAGGTCGCCACACGGTCGCCCACCTGCACCTCCGTCACGCCTGAGCCAACGGCGTCCACCACGCCCGCGCCCTCACCGCCCGGCGTAAATGGCAGAGGAAGCTTATACTGCCCCATGCGCTGGTAGATCTCGATGAAATTCAGGCCAGCGGCGGCCATCTTCACCCGCGCCTGGCCCGGTCCCGGCTCAGGAATGGGCGCCTCGACCATCTTCAGAACCTCAGGGCCACCGGGCTGCTCGATCTGGATCGCGCGCATCGCTTACCCTTCTCTCTGTTCTCTCTTTCGCCTTGCAAGGATCATTCACGGCTCATCAGCGTCAGCCACCGGTCGCGTCGCGGTCAGCGGGTCGCGGGGGTCCGCTCCAGCGGCGCGGCGCGCGTCAGCGCATCTTCCACCACGGAAGCGAGGGCCTCGATGAAGAGAGGCGTGGAGTTGAGCGACTGCGTGCGGTGGAAGACGATGCCATGCTCCTCGGCCTGCTCACGCGCGCCCACCTCGATATCGTAGAGAATCTCCAGATGATCGGAGAGGAACTGTACCGGAGCGATCAGCACGTCGGTCGCGCCCTTGGCTTTGAGCTCAGGCATCAGGTCGGCGAAGTCAGGCTTGAGCCACGGCTCTGGCGTGTGCCCCGCGCTCTGATAGCAGAACTGCCACTGGCCATCGCGCAGACCCGCTCGCTCGGCGATGGCCGCCGCCGTCTGCTTCAGGTTATCGATATAGTCTGGCTCGTCGGCGACGACACGCAACGGCATGCTGTGGGCCGAGAGCAGCACAGGCGTCGTGACACGCTTGCCATCGGGAAGCCGGTCGAGCGCCTCACGCACGCGGTCGGCCACCGCCTGCAGGAAGTCAGGCTGCATATGCCAGTCCTCGGTGATGGCGACCTTCAGATCATCGCGGCCCAGCGGGGCGACGGCGTCGCGCAGAGCAGTGATATAACCGCGCATCAGGATCGGCGAGTATTGCGGCGACATGATGACTCCAACCAGCGCGTCGGCATCCTCGGCGACTGCGGGGACGACATCGGCGACGAACGGCGCAAAGAAGCGCATGCCCGCCGTCACGACAAATGTCGGGCCATCAGGATGGCGTCGCGCCAGCTCGACTTCGAGCGCAGCCGCCTGCTCCTGGGTCACGCGCAACAGCGGTGAGCCACCTATCAGCTCATAGCGCCGCTTGAACTCAGCCACGACCTCGTCGCTCGGCTCGCGCCCGCCATAGACATTGCGCAGGTATCCCGGCACGTCGTCGAGTGTCTGGGGGGAGCCATAGGTCATCAGGACAACGCCGACACGCGATAAGGACGGCTCGGTCATCATAGGGAAGCGCCTCACTTTAGTCTAAGCGGCTGTCAGTACGTTTCAGATATGGCGTCATGCGTCGCGCGCATAGCGTCACCTGAAACTATAGACCCTGCGACGCGCAGCCGCAACCAGCGCACGATGTGGGGTTCTACCACCAACCGGCGGGATTGGCGGCTCCGAGGCGTCCGAACCTGGCCCACGCAGGCGGACTTCGCGGCCCGCAGGCCCTCCAGGCGCGGTTTCAACCGCCTGCCCGCCAACCCTCGGTTGGTGGTAGATACCAGTCTACGCGGACGACGCGGACGACCGCTCAGCCCACCACGACGACCGGCACATGATGCTGGCCTGTCGCGCCGTTGGGTACCGTGCTGGTCTGGACCGGCGATTGTATGGCGCCCGTCCCATCGGTCGCGCGGACAACCAGCGTATAGGTGCCGGGGGCGGGTGGCGTCCATTGCCAGCTCCAGTAGACCCAGCTCTGGTCCGAGAGCGGCGGCTTGAGCGTGGCTGGACTCCAGGTCGCGCCGTTGTCGCTGCTCACTTCGACCCGCCGCACGCCGCGAATGCCCGCGAACGCCAGTCCCGTCACCATGATCGGCGCCAGCTTCACATGCGCCTTGCTCGCCGGAAACTCGATGCGGCTGGTCGTATAGAGTTGTCCATCGCGCCAGCCCTGGCTCTGATAGAGACCCTTGAAGCGCTCGGTCGCCAGCTCGATGCGCGTGAGCCACTTCGGGCTTTGCTCGCCATAGCGCCCCGGAACCACCACCCGCAGCGGATAGCCGTGTCGGTCGGGCAGGCGCACGCCATTCATGCGATAGGCCAGCATCGTGCGCGCTTCCAGCAGATCGGCCAACGGCAGGCTCGACTGGAAGCCGTCCACGCTGGTAAAGACGGCGTATTTCGACGCCGGGTCCGCGCCACCCGCCTCCGCGATGACGCGCTCCAGCGAGACGCCGGTCCACATCGCCGTGCTCATCAGGTGGCCGCCGGGGCCGTTGGCGATGCACTCGAAGGTCACGGCGCGTGTCTCGCTGGGCAGCGCCATCACCTGATCGAGCGACCACACGCGCGACTGCCGCACCAGCCCGTTCACTTCGAGTTGCCAGCGGTCCACCTGCACCGTCGGGTCGAGTACATTCTTGCTGACGACGTAGAAGTTCGCGTTGGGGGTTAGCTGTGTCGCCTGCGAGACCGCATATGGCGTCTCCATGCCCTCGTAGGCGAGATTCGAGCGCGCGACATAGCCGTCGATCAGCCCGCGCGTGGCCAGCGCGCTCGCGCCAACGCCGACGACCACCGCGCCCGCCGCGCCAAGCGCCGCCCGCCGCGAGACAGTCCAGCCCGCGAGCGACCGTTGGCTGACTTCTTCCGCCCGTGGAGCAAGCCCTTCGCCCCACGCGACCCGCAGCCAGCGATTGCCCAGCGCGATGACCCCCATGAAAACGATGAAGACGAGCAGCGTTCCGACGCCATTGATGACCCGGGCGCGCCCCACTGGATCGCCAAGCAGATTACCCATCAGCACTGGCCAGAAGAGCAGCTGCGTCAGCGCCTCCAGCGCCAGCGCGAAGATTCCCGCCACGAGCCACTCGCGTCGTGTGGGCCAGGGGCCGCGTACGCGCAGCGAGAGCCGCGTCGCCAGCGCGTATGCTGGACCGAGCAAAATGCCTACGACGAATTGCCCAAGCAGCGCCAGCAGCAGCGGCGTCGTCTTGGAGTTCGGCGCGAACCGCAGCAGCAGCGCGATGAACTGATTGACGTTGATCGAGAGCAGCAGTCGCTCGCCAAACAGCTCGGGCAGCGTGGGCGCCCCCCACGTCAGCCGCAGCGCGCCCATTGTGATGACAGCCGCCAGCGAGCCGAGCAGCCCCGCGATCAGCGGAATCACGCCAAGCCGGGCGCCCAGCCCCAGCCAGCCCATCGCTACCTGTGCGCTGCCCGCTGGCCCCAGCCGCCGCACCTCGGCCAGCGCGGCCTGGGCGCGATTACCCACGCCGCTTACACGCGACGCTGTATCGTCCTTATGTCCCAGTTGACTCATGGGAATCACGCTCCTTCAGGAGACCATCGATTTTTGGGCGTCGAGCCAGCCAGCAGGCAGACAGGCCCGCCAGAAGCGCCTGACCTCAGCCAGTGTGGGCGCGGCGAAGAGCCGTCGTAGCCGCGCCACGCAGTCCGCGCGTTCCCGCGCTATCAGCAGCGGAGCCAACCCAACCGCAGCCGCCGCGATAAACAGCCAGGGGAAGAGTCCGTTTGGACCCCCTGGCAGGAAGAGCAGGTAGGTATACGGAACAGCCAGCGCGAAGAGCCAACAAGCTAGCGCCGCCGGCGACATGGCGCGCCCGCCGAGCCAGCTAGCCGCCGCGCCGCCACGCGAGAGCGCGACCAGCGGCAGCAACGCGCCGATGTACCACGGAAAGATGTGCGGCGAGAGCAGAATCCACGCGATGGAGAGCGCCAGCAGACAGGCCACCGCATCGAGGCCGAGCCGCCAGCGATAGAGCGCGATCAGCCCGCAGCACAGCGCGAGCGCGAGCAGATCAGCCGCCACCAGCGCAGGCGGCGTCTGAGTGAACGGCGTGATGAGCGTGTCGAGCCAGGTCAACAGCACGCCCTGATCGACGAAGCGCTGGCTCAGATATGCGCCAAGAAAGCCTCCTGAGCCCAGGCCCAGCGCGATGAAGGGCGCGTACCCGACGATCAGGCTCCCCACCAGCCCGGCGAGCAGCCCATAGTCACGCCGACGTATGAACGCGATGACGAAAATCAGCGGATAGAGCTTGGTCATCGTCGCCAGCCCGATCAGCGCGCCGGTCGCTGCGCGCGAGCCACGCCACCGCGCGGAGTTCATCGCCAGCGCGGCCAGGGTCCACAGAATCGCTTCCGCATCGACATGCGCGTTGAGCGCGAACTCAATGATGGGGATGGGCGCCCACCAGTAGAGGATGATGCGGCGCAGGTCGAGGCCACGCTGGCGCAGCAGAACCAACGTCAGCAAGCACGAGAGCGCGTCGCCGATCTCGATGACCGCCTTCACCCCAAAGATGTTGAGCGGCGCGGCGGCGTAGGCCAGCAGGAACAGCGCCTGCGCGGCAGGTGGGTAGATGGTCGGCGCGTTGCGGAAGCGTAGATTGGGCCAGATATTGTGGTCACGCAGGGCGGTCAGCGCGGGGTCCAGTGGCGTATGCGTGTACGGACTGAATCCGTGGACGATCAGATGCGGGTCCCAGGCATAGCGGTAGGCGTCGGGCGAGAGCGTGGGCGGCGAGCCAAAGACGAGCGCCCGTAGCGCCAGCCCGATCAGCAGAATGAGCGCCAGCTCGGCCCAGCGCCAGGCGCCGTCGACGGGCCGCATGCGCAGGATCAGCGCGCAGGCGGCGAGGTAGAGCGCTGTCACGCTGCCGAGCAGCCAACCGAAGCCAGGCGCCTCTACGCCCGCCCTGGCCGCTGGAACGAGCCATACGTACAGGGGAATCAGCCCCGCGCCGATCGCCAGCAGCGCGCCCATGCGCAACCAGAGCCGCGTTGCGGCAGGCGCGGGCATACGCGGCGTCATCAGCTGGCGCGCATCGGCTGCGAGACTCTGGTGTTCGGGGTGGGGGCGCGTGGCGGTCATGCGTCGCCCCCTCGCGTGTACCATGCGTAGTCATGATAGCGCCGGGCGCGTAGCTCCTCCGAGGCCACAGGCAGCCGCAGCAGCGCGGCGCAGGCCTCCACTCCCGGCTGATATTCCACCCCAAGGCCAAGCTGGGTGAAGCGCAGTCCACGCAGCCGCAAGGCCCGCAGGTAGCGCGCCTCACAGACGGTATACCAGTCGGTGCGGTCGTGGGCGAGCGCCCAGCCTGCGATGGCGCGGGCCAGATGCTCCACCACTGTGCGCCCCTCGACACAGCGACGCCCACGATGCGCCGGGCGCACGACGAAGCGGGTGACCTCGAATGCGCGCTCCGCGTCAGGCGCGAAGCGCTCCGTCGGGGCAAGCTCTACGAACTCACGCTGAAGCATGAAGCCATGGCGTGGCAGCAGCACACGCGCATAGCCCACCAGCGCAGCCGGATCAGGCGTTTGAGAGGGCGGCAGATCGGGCTGGCGCGCGTAGACGACGAAGTGACGCGCCAGGGAGTCGCAGCGGTCGCGCTCGCGGCCATCGGGACTGGGGGTCAGCCAGCCAAGCTCGCCCATGAAGACGCCCGCCCGCAGACGATAGACCTCCTCCAGCGTGGCCGCATAGCGTGTGGTCCGTCCGGAAAACGCCCGCGCCTCGTAGCGGACTGGCTCCCGCTGCGGCCTCTGCGCGCCGATGCGCCGCCGCATGCGCGCCTCACGCGGCACGGCGATTCCAGCGCGCGTGTAGACGACGCGTGGGTGCCGCTCATCGGTCTGCGAGTTCCCATCCCTGACAAGCTCTTCGGTCGCATCCATGCTTAGAGACTCCATTTCACGCCGCAGCCCGCGCACTGCGACCAGGGGGTGTCACTCTCGAAGGCGCCCCGGAACGCGCGATAGTGATCGCCATTCCAGATAGCGTCGAAAGGCTGCTCCAGGGCGTTGCCAAGCAGGCGCTCCTGGCGTGGGCCGGGATGAAACGGCGCGAAGCAGCAGGAGTAGACCGAGCCATGCGCGGTGATGTAGGCCAGCTTATAGGGACGCTGGCAACCAGTCCACGGGCGACCGGAGGCCTGGTCCTGCGCGACGTCGCGACCGATGTAGACGGCGGGAGTCGAGGCGCCTGTCGCGGTGAAGCGCACGCCCATCGCCTCGCAGCGCGCACCCGTCGCAGCGATCAGCTCCTGCTCCCGCCGCTTCGCATGGTGGAAGATGGCCCGCTCCTCAGTGGCGAGCCCCTTGCCAAAGTAGATGAATCGCTGGACGTAGACCTCGCGCACGCCCGTCTGCGCCGCGATGTCCACCAGCTGCGGCAGCTCTTCGATGTTCTCGCGCATGGCAGTGAACCAGAGCGAGGCGCGCGGACGCTCGGCGCCAAGATCAGCCTTCAGCCGCTCGAACGCCGCCAGATTGCGGATGACATGCGGCAGCGCTTTCTGATTGACGCCCCGCACGCGAGCGTACGTCTCGGGGCTCGCGCCATCCATCGAGACGCGCAGCTCATCCAGCCCCGCCTCGATCAGCGCGCGGCCACGGGCTTCGTTGAGCAGAAGCGCGTTGGAGTTGAAGAGCGTATAGACGCCGCGCCGATGCAGATAAGCGACGATCTGCGGCAGTTCGCGGTTCATCAGCGGCTCGCCCAGCCCGTGCAATACCGCACGGCGCAGCGTCGGAATCTGGTCGACGATCTGGCGAACTTCAGCCAGCGAGATGTCACGGTCGGCCTCGCGGCCCAAATGGGTGCGCGGACACTGATCGCAGGCCTCGTTGCAGCGCGATGTGCTCTCGATGTAGAGCTCAGTGGGCAGCGGCAGCCGCTCGCCCGCACGCGCGAGGTCGCGCAGTCGCTGGATGTCATCGGCGGGAATCAAGGTCGCCAAAACTATCCTCACTCTCCACATGGCGTCCGTCCTCGAACGCGGGAACAGTCAGCCCAGCATATGCGGGCAGCAGCGCGGCAGGCGCAATCTGCGGGAGCAGCGCGGCCAACGCCAGCCGCGTGCGCGGGGCTAGCCGCTCGTCGGCGTGACGCAGCGCATCCCAGAGCCGCGCCAGATCAGGCGCCTCGTCGATGTCGAAGGTGGGCGCGAGCAGCGCCGTCGAGAGACCGAGCGCATGGGCGCGGTCAACGGTCTCCGTGCAGACTGTCGCCGTGCTCATGCGGATGCCGCGAAACAGATCGGGCGGCGCGTCTGGCCCACCGACGCAGCCATCGAGCGTCAGGCCGATCAGGTAATAGCCGCCATCTTCCGCTGGCCCTAGCGCGACATCCGCCGTATCGAGCGCGGCGAAGGCCGCTGAGACAACCCCAGTGGGCAGATGCGGCGAGTCGGAGCTCATGATGATCAACCGCCGGTAGCCTGCCAGGCGCATGTCGCATGCGATGTGGTAGAGCCGTTCGGCGAAGTCGACGCCACGCTGGGCAGAGATGACGCCACCATTCCCGACGACGCGGCGCAGCGCGCCTGGCGGACGCAGACCCGGCGCGCAAGCCCAGCGCAGCCGGTAGCCATCCACGCATTGAGCGGCGCTAAAGCGCTCCGCCAGATCACCGAGGAAGGCGCGATACAGATTCGCCGCCCACTCCGCGCCAATCAACGCCGCCAGCCGTGTCTTGACGGCGCCTGGCTCTGGATACTTCGCCACGATGACCAGCGCATCGCTCCCGGATACGTTCTCTGATTCGTCTCTGGTCCTGCGAAGGGCGCTCATGTCTGGCTCCCTTCCATGCGCGCCACGATAGGCGCGGAGGGCCGCCAGCGAGCGTAGCGCAGCACAGAGGAGAGGATGCGCCAGCCCGCGCGCACAGTTCCCGTCAGCGTGCCGGAAACCTTCGATGCGCCTCCCGCGCGGCGGTGATAGTCCACCGGAGTCTCAGCGATGCGCAGCTCGGCGCGAGCCGCCTTGACGAGCATCTCAGTCGACCAGCCGTAGGTCATCTCACGCATGTCGAGGGCGAGCAGCGTCTCGCGGCGAATGGCGCGGACCGGGCCGAGATCGCTGACCCGCGCGCCGCAGAACCAACGCATCAACAGCGTGGCGAGGGCGTTGCCCGCTCGCTGCTGCGGCGTCAGCGCGCCTGGCTCGACCACGCCACGCACGCGCGAGCCCATCGCCAGATCGGCGTCACCCGCGAGAACGAGCCGCGCCACTCGCGCCGCGCCCGCCAGATCGTCGCTGCCGTCGGCGTCCATCTGGAGGAGGAGGTCACCAGCGTGGGCGGACTGCGCGCCCGCCAGGCACGCGCGACCGTAGCCGCGTCGTGGCTCGCTGACCACATCGGCCCCTGCCGCCCGCGCAATTGCCGCGGTGGCGTCCTCGCTACCGTTATCCACCACGATCACCCGCGTCAGCGGCAGCGCACGCAGCGCCGGATGCTCCAGCGCCGCGCGCACCTGCGCGCCTACCGCCGACGCCTCATTCAATGCGGGCATGATGATGACAACACGCGGCTGCTCCGATAGTTCTGCTGTATCTGCCCTATCTGCCCTGCGCTCCTGTGAGGTCAGCATGTCGCCTCCTTCGAAGATCGCTACGGTATCGCCTCAGGTAGAGCGATACGCCGTAGTGATACTGTTCCACGTAGTTCTTGCGAAACTCTTAACCGCACAGGGCGCTTGATCGATCATCGACGAACGGTCGTGACGTGGCGAATGCCAGAAGCCCTGTCTACGCGCATGGACTCGTGAACCGCGCATCTGTTACATCGAAACTTCGAACCGTGGGGGAGCTATGGCGCCGCGACGCGCCCTTTCGCCTCGCGGGTCTACTGACCTCGCGGCGGCTCGCGGAGGTTGCACGTACCCGGCATTGTTCGCTGGCGCGGGGAGCCGCATCTCTGTTCTCCGCGTAATATCGCCGTAATGGCTCTGTGCTATGCTCACTCACGAGTCCATGAGGAGGCGAATCGGACCACGATGGTATGGATTGAGTTATGAATTGAGTTATGGACTGAAAGCGCGGGAGCTATGCCTAACGGCGCGGACACGACAGCGACACATGACGATGCGGCGCGACAGGACCGGCGCATTCTGGTGGTCGACGACGAGGAGCCAATTCGCGAGGTGCTAGCGCAGTACCTGCGGCGCGCTGGTTACAGCGTGCTGGAGGCGGCGGATGGCGTGGAGGCGCTGCGCATCGCCAGCGCGACCCCGCCTGACCTGCTGATTCTCGACCTGATGCTGCCGGGCATGGATGGCCTGGAGGTCTGCCGCAAGCTGCGCGAAACGCTGGCCGCGCCGATTCTGATGTTGACGGCGCGCGGCGAAGAAGAGGATACGCTGGAGGGTTTTCGCGCCGGGGCGGATGACTACGTGACCAAGCCATTCAGCCCGCGCGAGGTGGTGATGCGCGCGCAGGCGATCATGCGGCGGGTGGAGGCGACGAGCGCGCCCGCGATAGCGCTCGACGACGTGCTGATCTTCGGTGAGCTAGCCATCAAGCCGCATCTGCGGCAGGCCGAGCGCGCTGGTGTCTCACTGGACCTGACCGCGCGCGAGTTCGATCTGTTGCGCTTTTTGGCCTCGCATCCTCGCCAGGTCTTCTCGCGTCAGCAGTTGCTGGATCAGATCTGGGGCTATGATTACTTCGGCGACGCCAGCACCGTGACGGTCCATATCCGCCGACTGCGCGAGAAGGTGGAGCGCGACCCCGCCGAGCCAACACGGCTCAAGACCGTCTGGGGCGTCGGCTACAAGTTCGAGCCGTAGCCTTCGAGCCGTAGGCGCGCCTGGTGACGCTATGATCGTGATGGCGCCTGATCGAGCGGTTCCACGCGACATAGCGGCATCTTGGGCGACGTCATGAGCGACGTCATGAGCGACGCGCGTGCGGCTCAGAGAGAAAGCTGGCGAGGTGATGAAGATCACGGCGAGAGAGGGCGCGTCAGGCGTCTTGGCGCGTCCAGTGGAGCGGCGTATCCGCATCGGCGCGCGCTGGCTCGCGCTGACAGCGCTGGCCGTCGCGCTAACGGGGTTGGGGTTGGCGGTCACGCTGCGTCCCAGTCCCGCCGACGCCATGCAGATCGCCCTCTGGCTGGCGCTGAGCGGCGTGTTCTCGATCGCGCTCGGGCAGGGAGCGCTCTGGCTGGCCGACGCCACGCAGGTCGGCAGTGTCTGGCTGCGGCTGCTGTTGCCACCCGCCATCACCACGCTGGTGATCGCCTTCAACGTCATCCTCGTCTCGCGGATGATGTTCATCGCCAGCGAAGACGCGCAGGTGCTGCTCGGCTTCCTGCTCTTTGGCGTGGCGCTCGCGCTGATGCTGTCCTTCTCCATCGCCAGCGAGATGACGCGCGCCATTACGCGCATCGAGACGGGCGCGCGGCGCATCGCGGCGGGCGACTATCACTATCGCATCGGCGAGGATGCTTCAGGTGGCGCCGAGGAGCTGGCGCGGCTGGCGCGCTGGTTCAATGAGATGGCGCAAAGCGTGCAGAGCGCCTTCGAGCAGCGCCAGAGGGCGGAGGATGAGCGCCGCCAGGTGGTCGCCGCGGTCTCGCACGACCTGCGCACACCGCTCGCATCCGTCCGTGCGATGATCGAGGCGATTGATGATGGGGTGGTAACGGATGAGGCGACAGTACGCCGCTACCAGCGCGTCATCCGCACCGAGATTCGCCGCCTGAGCGCGCTGATGGACGACTTCTTCGAGTTGTCGCGGCTGGAGTCGGGCGCCTTTACGCTGCGCCGTGAACGGCTCTCGCTCGACGACCTGCTCTCCGACGCGCTGGAGGCGACCCAGACGCAGGCCGAGCGCAACGGCGTGCGTCTGGTAGGCAGGGTGGAGGGAGCGCTGCCGCTTGTTTCGGTGGATGCGCGCCAATTGCACCGCGCGCTGACCAATCTGCTACAGAACGCTCTGCGCTACACCGGTCCAGGTGACGCGATTCTGCTGCGCGCCACCAGTGGCGACGACGCGGATGGCGTACGCTGGGCGCGCATCACAGTGCTGGATAGCGGCTCAGGCGTCCTCCCTGGCGATCTGCCGCACATCTTCGAGCGCACCTATCGCGGCGAGGTATCGCGGGCGCGCGGCCAGGTGAACGCCACCGCCGCATTGAGCGCGACCAACGCAGGCGAGGCGGACGAAGATGCGGCGATGATCGGCGCGGGACTGGGGCTCACCATCACGCGTGGTGTCATCGAGGCGCATGGCGGCGCGATTAGCGCGACCTCGCCCCTCCCTGACGACCTGCGCGCGCTGCTCACGCCACTTCGCGAAGCGACCACGCCCTATCAGGGAACGGCGCTGATCTTTACGCTGCCCGCGTACATCGGGCGCTCCCAGAGCTGACGCGTGTCTGTTCGTCATGACCAGCGCAACGGCCAATACGCCGCACGCTTCATCCCCTCGGCAAGAGCTCGTAGAGAGTTGGCGCGTGGCTTGCGATTCTCCAAAGCATCCGCAAGGTCGCGCGCAGAGACTGCAAGGACCGCAGTCGCCCTTCGGGGCGGGCAAATGCGCACAAGAGACGCTGAGGAGGTCAGGGAAGCCAGGGAGACGAGTCCATGGCCGTCGAAGAGGTCTACCTGCGTCCAGAAGACTACGAACTGGAGACGCTCGCGCGCGACATCGGCGACCTGCCCTTCTGGACACGCCTGCTCCAGCGCGAGCGACCCACGCGTGTGCTGGAGATCGGCGCGGGCTGCGGGCGGCTGACGCTGCCGCTGGCGCGGCTGGGCGCGACACACGGCTTCACCATCACCGGGCTGGAGATGGAGCTAGCGATGCTGCGCCGCGCCGAGGAGCATGCGCGCGACGAAGCAGCCGAGACGCGGCGGGCGCTGCGACTGGCGCGGGGCGACGCGCGTGATCTGAGCGCCACGCTGCATACATTGGGCGACACGGCAAGCGGTCATCCCTTCGATGTCATCCTGATGCCCTACGGCGTGGCGCATCACATGATCACGCCAGGCGATCAACTGCGCGCGTGGCGCGAGGCGCGGCGCTGGCTGCGCGCGGGCGGCCTGCTCGCGGTGGATGTCGCCGCGCCCGACCTGCGCCGACTGCTGGCCGGGCTAGAAGCCACCACGCCGCGCCAGCAGGATCTGGACGTCAGCCGCGATGGCCGCACACTGCGGCGAACTCTCGCTACGCGCTATCACGC
This sequence comes from Ktedonobacterales bacterium, assembly GCA_035642255.1. Classification (GTDB taxonomy): domain Bacteria; phylum Chloroflexota; class Ktedonobacteria; order Ktedonobacterales; family JADMIN01; genus JAKAIY01. The sequence continues at coordinate 18,558 of DASQSS010000323.1, forward strand.
CGCCACACAGGACGAAGCGCTGTCCTACGAGTACCACATCACCGACCCCGGTGGCGCGCAGCGCGACTACCGCTCCACCTTCACCGCGCACGTCTACTTTCCCGGTGAGCTGGAGCTCCTCTTCCAGGCGACCGGATTCGATGTCGAGCGGGTGATCGGCTCCTATCGTGGCGAACCCTATACTGCGCAGTCCTCGCTGCTGCTCACGCTGGGTCGCGCCATCTGATACCCAATCGCGCACGCATGCCTCGCGTCCCGCCTCGCATCTCCGTATGTCCTCAGAGCGTCGGCGCCCGTAACGACACCCGTAACGGTCAGCGGACGCGGCTTCCGTATCCTTGCGAGTGAGAGGGGGCCCTCCACTCACATCGACCGAGCCAGGGTATCTCTCCATACGCGAGGAGGCGTCAGATGCGTACCATGCGTTCTGTCATCGAAGAAACCGATACTGTCGTAGCTCCATCTGAACCCGTCACCCTGGCGGAGGGCGGCGCGCTGCCAGTCTGGCACAGGCGGCGCTCCCGAGCGGCATGGTGGCATCGCGGCGTTGCGCGCGTGCTGCTCGGCTGCCTCACACTTCAACTGTTCTTCGCGGGCCTTGGCATCTTCACAACCTCTGGCTTCCTGCCGCATGCCATCATGGGTAGCGCGATCATCCTGGGGTCGTTCGCCCTGCCACTGATCGCCTGGCGCGGACGACTTGGCCCCGCGCTGACACGGCGCTCATGGCTGCTGGCGGCGCTGATGGTCTTGCAGGGGCTGCTGATCGACGCCGGGCGCATCAGCCATGTCATCACTGCGCTCCATCCAGTCAACGCCATGCTGCTCGTCCTGATCACCTTCAGCATGGCGCTCTAGGGCGGTCAGCACGAGGCAAGGAGAAGGGGAGTAGGGGAGAAGATGCTCCTGGACGACGAAGGCATGAGACGAAGCTCGCCGCGCTCCCGCTGGGAAGGGTGAATGCCAGACACAGGCGTTAGCGGAGGTGTAGTGAGCTTCGCCAGGCTCTACAGGAAACGCTCGATGAGCGAGCGGGTCGATCTGGCGCTAGAGCGCATCGCGCGTATACGATGTCGGCGCTGCGCTGGGAACGAGTTCATCTTTCAGTGTGGCGCGAACCTCCTCGCGCAACTCTGGCGTGTCAGCATGGCCGTGCACTGAAATGACATGCTCGCTCGCCGCGCGCACAACCTCCTCTTCCTCCCCACTGATCGTGAGCGTGCAGCCGCTCACGCTTGGTGTATCCCGACAATCCGCGACTTTACGTGGCATACGCGCTTCCCACTCTGAGTCTTCGCGGCATCAACAGACGAGCGACTAGAGCTTGCCTTCCGTGCCGCTAGACCTCATTCACCCCGACATTCTCACAGACATTCACTCGG
>DASQSS010000324.1:0-8014 GCA_035642255.1 Ktedonobacterales bacterium
CTGGGCATGCTCAGCAGCGTGCTCTATCTGGCCGCGCAGGAAGAGAGCCGACGTCTGCGCCGACGTCTGCCGTGGATCGGGGCTGCGCTGGTGGCATGTGGGCTCGTGGCGATGATCGGGCTGGCGCATCTGGACATGCGGCAAGATATTCTGACGCCGCCCTACTGGATGCTCACCCATGCGACCGACATGCTTGTCATTGGCGGTCCACTCATGGCTGGCATACCCTATGCGGCCCTGACGCTCGGCGTCCTCTGGGCGCCCCGCTGGCTGCGGGCGATCTTCGAGACATGGCCGCTGCGCTTCATCGGCCTGGTCTCGTACAGCCTGTACCTCTGGCATCTCCCCATCCTGCGGCTTGCCGCGCCCTATGCGGCCATCCTTCCGCAAGGCACGCGCATTGGCTTCCTGGCGCTCGTTGGATTCGCCGTCGCCGTCCCCGTGGCATATCTCTCATACCAGCTTGTCGAGCGGCCATTTCTCGCTCGCCGCCGCAAGATCGCTACGCAGTCAGCGTAAGCTCAGGTTACTCGCGCTCTGGCAGCCTCGTTTCCATTGGGCTACGCATATCGAGATATGTCCACCTCCGTACAGGACAGGTGGATCGCTACCATAATTTCGATATGCTCGGCGGCCACATGTCCAGATCCCTCAACGCTCTCAACCGCATGCGTTACGCGCGGCGCGAGAGACGCGGGTCCTCCCCGCGCCTCACAGCCACATCCCTTTCCAGGGACGGCATCCTGCGCGGCGCCAGGGGAGCGTGGCGGTCCTGGCGTGCTCCCCTGTTCTATGACTATCATACACGGGCGTCGATTAGTATGAGGCGCGATAACATAGACGGGCGTTGGCAGCAAGATCACGGCGATGTCCCTCCAGGGCTTGACCGCTCCGCGCATATGATCCGGCGCCCGGAGAAAGCGAAATGTTCCCGCGCATGTCGAATCCGGCAAAGCAGCCCGTACACCACGCCAACGACTGGCGCGTGTTGTTGGTCGTCTTCACCCTCGCGGGCGTCGTCGAGTCGCAGGCGTTTGGGCATCTGAACGCCTTTCGCCCGCTCTTTCTGCAGCAGTTGGGCGTGCCTGTGGGCCAGATCGCCTTCTGGACGGGCATCCTCGCCTCGCTCGGATTTGTCATCGGCCTGCCGCTGCTTCCTTTTTGGGGAGCGTGGGCTGATCGCTACAGCCGCAAGCTCATCATCGTACGCAGCGCCTATGTCGAGGGTGTGCTCTTCACGCTGGCGGCGTTTAGCCCGAACGTCTGGTTTCTGGCGGTGGCGCAACTGCTTGGCGGCTTCGTCTTCGGCAATACTGGTGTGATGCTGGCGATGCTGGCCGACTCAACCCCGCGCAGGCGGCTTGGGCTGGCGGTCGGCGTGGCGAGCGCGGGCTTCCCCATTGGCTCGTCAGTCGGCCCGCTGATCGGCGGCTACGTAGCGCAGACGTTCGGCATCCGGCCGCTGCTCTTCGGCGATGCGGTCGCCTCCGCGCTGATGGGCCTGGCGATGACACTGATCGTGCATGAGGAAAAGCGCGTCGGCGCGGGCGATGCGCGTGTGGGCCAGCTGCTGCGCCGCGCGGTAGACGACATCCTCTCGTCGCGGCTGGTGGTCGGCCTCTTCGCGCTCTACTTCCTCTCAATGTTCGCCGTTTCGATCTTCCAGCAATTCCTGCCCATCCTGTTGCAGCGACTCGACACCGGGCCAATCAACCTGCTGCCCTCGATGATCGGCGCGACGCTGACAGCGGCGGGCATCGCAATGGCCGTGACGACACCGCTCTGGGGTCGTTTAGGCGACATGATCGGACGCTGGCGTGTGCTGCCAATCATCCTGGCGGCGCTGACACTCGGCATCGCCGCTGAAGGGCTGGCCCCACGCCTCTTCCCCCTGCAGCTCGCCGTCTTCTGGATCGGCCTGTTCCAGGGCGGTCTGGGCGCGACGGTGGTGGCGCTGCTCGCGCTGCTCGCGCCGGAGGAGCGCCGCGCCAGCATCCTCAACTTCTCGTTGCTGCCTTCGCAGTTCTCCTGGTTCCTCGGCCCGCTCTTGGGCGGCGCGCTGGCGAGCGTCGCGCTGCGGCTGCCCTTCTACGTTGGCGCCGCTGTGCAGGCGGCGGCGCTGGTCCTGGCGCTCGTCCTGGCCCGCCGCGTCAGCCGCAGCGCCCCCGAAGCGTCCGGCGAGCAGACGAAGCAGCACGAGCAGCACGAGCAGCACGAGCAGCACGAGCAAGTCGAGGTGTAGCAGGTAGGTGTCCTCCGTAGTCGCTCATCTACCCATACCTGCGGTCAGGCAAGCGCGCCTGCGGATTGCGCCGCAGGCGGCTCTCCTATGATGGCTCAAGCTGCGAAGTCGCACCGGACGCGGACAGGCGCTGAATAACAGCGCCCAGTCCATACAGCGGCTGAGGCGATCAGGCGCGGATTACCTCTCGTGCTAGCGACTCCTACTGTCCGTTTGGAGTGAACGCATACAACTCGCCTCCCGAATAGCCACCATAACTCCCCATGACTCCGACGTACAGTGCGCCATTTGAAACGCTCGGCGCGACAAACCAGTTACCCACGGGCTGGGTATATGTGAACACCCGCTGACCAGAGCTGGAGTTGACGACCACCAGATCCTGACCCGCGCCTACGATCGCTAGCCCTGGCACAGCTGTTACGGGGCCGAGGACTGGTCCACCGGTAAGGCACTGGCTCCAAATGATTGCCCCGCTGCTTGGATTCAATGCGCGGAGGCTCCCGGTGCAGGAGACGCCATTGATCGTTACACTGCCACCCGCTACGTACAGGTTCGTACCATCCCAGGCGCTGGGCGAGATGCTCCCCTGCCCACCTTCCGGCGACTCGCCTGGGTCAGCGACCTGCGTTTGCCAGACAGGGCCGGCGGCAAGCTGGTTGCGCTGGAAAGCGTAGTAGATGCCGTTCTTGTTCACGATGCCGAGCATACTGTTGAAGATGGTGGGCGTGGACCCGAAATCGCCATCTCCGATGGCTTGCGAGGCTGGCACCTGCCACGAGGCGACATACGACAGATTACTCGCATTGAGCTCTACCACCGCCTGCGCGTAGGGCGTGGGCGTGGAACACCCGCCTCCTGGGTTTCCTGTGGCGAAGTACAGACGACCAGACGCGTCAATCGCGGGCGATCCCCAGACACCGCCGCCAACGCACCCGTCTGGAACCGTGTTGAAGACGTGCTGTATGGCTCCCGTCGAAGCGTTCAGCTGATACATTTTCCCCTGGACGAGCGGGCAGTCACCAAACGAGGCCATGCCGATGTAGACGCTGCCGTTGAAGACGGCCGGGGAGCCCCAGAGGAAATTCCCAGCGGATGACGCGCCGAGCGATATCTGCCAGAGTATCCCACCGCTGGCGGCGTCCAGCGCATAGAAGGTGGAATTCCCGCCACCAACGAAGATCGTCAGCGTCGACTTGCCTTTGATGGTGACGGTCGCCGTGCTGGCAGCGCCGACAGTGGGAGGATAGCAGTTACCATTGGTCGTCTGGCCAACATTGGTCATCCAGATCCCGGCTCCAGTACTCGAGTTCGACGCATGCTCGTAGCCGTCCCAGGAGCCCCAATAGACGACGCCGTTGGTGGTGACAGGCTGAGTCGAGACACTGCCTCCGGCGGAAACCGTCCACTTCGGCTTGAGGCTCGCTGCCGAGCTAGGGGTAATGATGTTCTCGAGCTTGTTGAAGCCTGTGCGCTGGTTGTTGTACTGGTAGGTAGTCCAGTCTGTTGGTCGTTGCGCGTGTGCTGCTGGCATATTGAAGACGGTGATGGACACCAGGACGCTGAGCAAGCCGAACAGCCCGATACCCTGCATCCAGGCGCGCTTGTTTCTCTGGCGGATTTCGCTTCGCATCGTCGAGCCTGCCCTTTCTCGGGATGGGATCGCTTGCGCTAGGCTTCGAGTGTTTCTAACCGCGCTACCGCGCTGTAAAATGCCAACGACGAGCAGAGTGCGCGATTACCAGTCGTAGGCGCCATGGCGACTGTTTGCGCGAACAGTCAGAAGCTCCCGCAACATTCGAAGCGCGTCGTGAAGAGGATGCACCCGGCTCCCCGGCATGTATCGCCAGGTGATGGGAGCCTCACGCACGCGATATCCGCGGCGCCGCGCGATGTAGAGTAACTCGGGATCGAATCCCCATCCCTCGATTGTCTGGCGATGGCAGAGGTCAATCGCAACCTCGCGCCGCAGACATTTGAAGCCGCACTGGGTGTCTCGGATGCCAGGCAACAGGAGAAGCTGCACGACTCCATTGAATACCCGGCTCATGAGATGGCGCTGCCAGGGCTCATCATAGCGGCGCGCGCCGGGCGCCTCACGTGAGCCAATAGCTACGTCGCAAGTCTGCATGACGTCGCCAGCGAGACGCTCGAACTCCTCGACCGGCATCGAGAAGTCGGCGTCGGCAAGCGCGACATATTTGCCGCGAGCCGCCAAAACGCCGGAGCGGACGGCGCCGCCCTTGCCATGATGCGACCCCTGCACCAGGCGCAACGCAGCCCATTGCTCTGTCCACGCTTTCACGATCTCGCCCGTCCCATCCGTACTTCCGTCATCAACGATGATGACCTCGCTCGAGATAGGCTTCTGATCCAGGTAGCTCTTGACGGCCGACAGACTGCCGGGGAGCCGCTGGGCCTCATTAAAGGCGGGAATGACAATGGAGAGCTCTGGTACATCCAAGCTCGTACGTTCTGCGCGATCCGCATCATTTCCTGCCATGATCACTTGCGCGCTCGCGGTTGTCCGGGTCGCTGTCTGCGCCAGGTTGGTGACGCTACCCTGCGCATGGTGTCTGTCTGCAGTCATTGTGGTTCTCCTCTTCAGCGTTGTCGTCTCCGTGTAGCTGTTGCTCTGACACCACAATGTTTTCGGCTTCAAAAAGCCGTCCCTACGAGATTACCTAGTACGCTCGTAATTCGACGCCTCCTACTAGAACCACTGGCGCTTGAGAGACAGACCACATTGAGCTTGAGCGCGCGATCAGCACTATGCTGCCTACCGACTCGTTATGGGGGCCTCCACGCTGCGGGCTGAGCAAGCAATTGCTGGAAGACGCATCGCCTGCTAATACTTTCCAGTGTCAGCGCTTGCGGTCAGATATTGAAGTCGCTGCACATGGATGGCGCTTCGGGCGGAGTGCTGACCAGACTGATCTACCTCCGGCGCTACAGAGACTCATGGACTCGATGTTCCTTTGAGTGCCCAAAACTGTGTTCCGCTAATGACTGTGCGTAGGTTGTAATATTGCTGCCAACGCTGTCCGTATCGCTTGTCGAGACCCACTTCGATCTCATTGTCACCGCCTGCTGGAGATATCACTATCCAAGTAGTTGAGGCCTGGAGATCGGCCAATGCATGCACGAATCGGTAGCCGTTCACCTCAGTGACAAAGGTATCAATAGGTAGACCAGAATCGAACATGATGGCTGAATCGTGACTATACGTAATCATCACGTGACCACCATGATAGTGTGAAGCAAGCCACTTCCCAGCTCGCATGCCCGTTATACGTCCGGCAGCCCCAATGCCATAGACGGGATCCTGTACGACATATGGCGTGCTGGATCGTGTAATAAGGGTGGAATTACCAATGCCAAAGATGACAACCAGCCCAAGCGCTATTACTAAGAGTACGCGCCGTTGGATAGCAAGAAATGCCAGAAAGAGTGCAATGGACGGAATCATCTCCATGCCATAGCGCACATTGAAATAAGTGGGAACCCCAAAGTTAATCTCCGGCGTTACGAGAATGCTAATGCCTCGTACAAGCGCGACCCAGTTGAAAACAAACGGCACGAGTACGAGGTACCCCGGTAACACCCATGTCTTCAGTCGGGCGCGAAATATCCAGTACATCAACCCGAAGAACGCCATGACTGAAATCGGCAATCCGGCGCTATCAACTGTCGCTTGGATGTACACGTGAAAAGAGAGTCCGGCGTGATAATATGTCGGCAGTCCGCCATGACTCTGAATATCCTGCTGCTGGGTGCGTGTTGAGTATTGTCCATTGTAAAAGGCAAGCGGATCGTGGAAGATCGCCCAGTTATAAATGAACCAGGCCATACAGCCAGCAAATGCCAATATCCCAAAGAGGATAGTCATGCTTTCAGCATCTACGCGCCCTCCCCGACGCCAAGCGATATACATCACGAGGGGAGCCGCAATGAGGGCCAAAGCCCACGAGTCGTAGCGCACCAATGTCCCAGCGGCTACCGCCGCCGATGCTTTAAATAGATCGAGAGCATAGTAGAAGTATGCCCACCGCAGCAGATAGTAAATGGCCACAATTGATGCGCAGAGCATATCCGACTCGGTCATGGCTGTGGCTTGCATGTAAAGTACATTCGGATTCACAGCGAAGGCCAGTGCGGCGACGCATCCAGCGGTATGCGACGAGAACAGGAGGCGCCCCGTGCGAAACATGAATGTTGTGCCAACAACATACGCCACCATAGAGGGGAATGCGCCAGCAAACCCATCATGGAAAAGGATGTAATTCCAAATGAGCGGGAGCATCAGCATGTGATGCAGCGGCAACCAGTTCGTGCCGAGTTGCGCGAGTCCAGGAGTGGGGCTTACCAAAACGCGCCGCGCGATCATCATATGGCTGATAGCATCGGTATACGCGAGGGTTAGTCCATGCACAGAGTACCAAGCATATGCGGTAATGCTCAGCGCGGAAGCCAGCAGCGCAACCATCCATTCAGGATGATTCTCTAGCCAGTGGAAGAGACGATGCACGCGATTGGGCAGAGGCGCGCGCTGCAGTTGCTGTACTCCCCAGCCTTCAATTTTGCTTACTGTCTGGGTAATGGATCGTGCGCGTGTAGACACAATCGCATTTCCGGAAGCCTGGCGAGCCGCCGCATGGCTTAGGCCGGTGTCGCTCAGCCGGCGCTGCGCTGGATTCCCCCACGTGAACATGCTGGTATCCCACTTCCTTCATGGCGTCGTCTGCAATTGCTTCATCCCTTGAACAGCCGTGGAGCCGCCTATCGGGCGTCGCCGCGCCGCCTTGCGTCTACCCGATCGAGCGACCGCTGCTACATGGCGCGACCAGCGCTCTCATGAATTCGCCTTCCGCTCCCAGAACTGGGTGTAGCCGATGGTCGTACGCAAGACGAAATACTTGCGCCAATCCTGGCGAGGCGCTAGCGCCGCTGTAACCTCATTCACAGTGCCCGCGTTAGGCGACATGATGATCCAGGCAACGTGCGCTTGCGGAGTGGCAAGGGCTTGTTGGAAATACACGCCGTTGGCCTCGGTCACAAACGCAGTGTCTGGCGCTCGCGAGTTAAACATGATGGCTGAGTCGTGGCTGTATGTGATCAGCACATTTCCGCCGGTGTAGTGTTGGGCAAGCCAATCCCCGGCTCGCAAACCCTCAGATCGCGCGACCGAACCGACCCCATAGAGGGGATCTCTGACGACATAGGGCGTGCTCGACCGAGACATGAGTGTGGAACTACTCACGCATAGGAGCACGACAATTCCAAGCATGATTGGCGTAGAGCCACGCCAGCGGGTCACCAAGAACGCAAGGAACAGGGCAGCCGCCGGAATCATCTCCATGCCGTAACGAACATTGAAGTAGGTCGGGATGCCCAGATTGATTTCTGGTGTTTCCAGAATGCTGATACCCAGGAACAACGCAGCGACATTGAATGCGAAGGGCACAAGCACGAGGTACGCTATGAGGCTTTCAGTCCTTAAGCGCTCGCGGCAGACCCACCAGAGCATTCCGCCCATAGCGAGGATGGCCAGTGGCAGGCCAATGGAATCAACCGCCGCTTGCAGGTATACATGGATCGAGAGCCACAGATTATGGTGCGTCGGCAGGCCTGACGATGCCTGAATAGACTGCTGTTGGGTCGCGGCTGAGTAGGCTCCGTCGAAGAAGGCAAATGGGTCGTGAAAGATCACCCCATTGTAGATGAACCATGCCGCACAGCCAGCAAATGCCAACAATCCAAAGAGCAGCGTCAAGT
>DASQSS010000325.1:0-2825 GCA_035642255.1 Ktedonobacterales bacterium
GCGGTTCGGCCTCCGCGACGGCGACGCGATCGCGCGCGAGTGGCCCGCGCGCCGCGCTGACCATCTTCGCGCTATTTCTGGCGATGGGCGCCATCCCGGTCGCTCTTGGCGGCGAGGCATTTGGCTTCTGGCGACTGCCGATCACGAGCGTGCAGCTCGCCGCGGCGCCGTGGTCGCTCAGCTATGACACTCCGCTCCTCGCGCCCACGCCTGTGCTCGCCAACGCGACCCTTCACGTCGTCACGGCGCCTGGCGGGTCGAGCGCGATCGCCACGCTGGAGCCAGGATTCGCGGCGCAGGAGACGCGCTTCGCCACGCGCTCGGGCGTTCGCTGGGCGCAGATTCGGTGGAGTGGCCCCACTCACGCCGCTGGCGGCTCCGGCTGGACGCTGGCGAGCGGACTGGTCGCCGCCAGTGGGGCTAGCCAGAGCGGCGCGCATGACATTGGCGACATGGGCGCGCTCTCGCCCGCGTTTGGCCAGGCGATCAACACGCTGGGGCCAGGGTTCACGTCCACGCTGTACTTCCCTGCGATGGGCGCGAGCTATCACACGACCGCGATCGATCAGCCCGAGTCGCTTGGCGCACAGGTCATCCCGCTGCTGCTCACAGCGCTCTACGCTAAGGGCATCGTCGCCGCTCAGCCCAACGCGAGCAAAGGTCCGCCGCAAATCGCGCGCGATCTCGTCGCTGGCGACGCACAGGCGCTTACGTTCGACTACGAACTCGTGGGCGACGCGTCGGGTATGGACGCATTCCTGACACAGCGCCACATCACAGGCTTTCAGTTCGTCACACGGCAGCCTTCGCAGACGAAAGGAACCGCGCGCAGCCTCGCGCTCTTCTACACCGCGCTCGTGACTGGCGCGCTGGTCAACGCGCACGATCAAGCCGAGATTCTTACGCTGCTCGCGGGCGCGAACAACGCCGTCGCCGCGTCAGTCGCTCCGCAGACCATCATTGGCTCAGGCGCGCTGGATGTGACAACGGCGCCTGGCAATGGCGGTGTCAGCGCTATCGCGGCGGGCATCCTCACGCCGTCGAGTGGACCGAGCGTCGTGGTCGTGGCCATCGCGCATGGAGCCATAAGCGCCGCGACCACGAAGTCGCTCCAGACATGCTTTGGACGGCTCATCCCCATCATTCAGGGATGACTCCGCGCAGACGTGACGTATAGGAGCAGGTCAAGGGACAATCAGCCAGTCGGCGGAGAGTTGATAGGGGAGCAGGCGAATGCTGAGGAAGCGTCCGTTGTGGTAATTGACCTCGCCTGACTGCGTCAACGGCTCATAGGTGTTCTCGATCTGGACGATGCGCCGCGCGGGCAGATTGTAGAGCACGACACCCGTACGCACCGGGCGCAGGCTCGCCTCGCGCGTGACGGGATCGAGCACACGGAAGACAGGCGTCTTGCGGGGCGGCAGCTGGTCGAGCTGCGTATGAATGTCACTCAGATCATCAGGCAGGTTGTGCTCGTCGAAGATCGCCAGACCATGCATCACGGTCGCACGCAGCCCACGATCATAATTTTGCGAGGCTTCGAGCAGATCGCGCAGGGTTGCGGGATTATGCGAGCAGGCGGCTGTCAGCGCCACCGCCGCCGAGGCGTGCGCCACAAAGCTGACCGTGCCTTCCCCATCTACGACTGTCAGTCGAATATCATCCAAGCGCACAGTATCCATAGGAAACGTCTACCTTCTGGTCAGTTGGGAATGGGGCGGGGAACCCCGCGCTAGCTCGCCGGAGTCACGGCTTCCATCTTGCGCACGCTCTCGGCGATGGCGCCGGGCAGATTGGCCTGCGCCGCCTGCCGCGCCACGCGAATCGCGTTCTTGATAGCCTTGGCCTTTGAGCTGCCGTGCGAGATGATGCTGACGCCGTTGACGCCGAGAATCGGCACGCCACCATACTCTTCGTAATCCAGCTGTTTGCGCACACGATCGAAGGCGGGCTTGGCGAGCGCCGCGCCAAGAGTCGTCACGAGGCCAGCGGTCAGTTCGCGCTTGATCGTGTCGAGCAGCATCTTGCTGAGACCCTCAGCCGACTTCAGCACGACATTGCCGACGAAGCCGTCGCACACCACCACATCCACGCCACCCGCGTTGATGTCGCGCCCCTCGATGTTGCCGATGAAGTTGAGCGCCACGCCGGGTGCGGCCGCCTTGATGAGCTGATGCGCTTCCTGAGTGAGCTGGTCGCCTTTGGTTTCTTCCTCACCATTCGAGAGCAGCCCCACACGCGGGCGCTCCAGCCCAAAGACCGTGGACATGTATGCTGAGCCCATCAGCGCGAACTGAAGCAGCCATTGCGGCTTGCAGTCGGTGTTGGCGCCCATGTCAAGCACCATCACCTGCTTGCCGCCAGCCGCGGGCAGCACACCACCAAAGGCCGGACGATCGATACCCTTGATGCGGCGATAGGTGAACATCGCGGCGGCCATCACTGCGCCACTATTGCCAGCGGAGACAGCGCCGACCGCGCGGCCATCGCGGACAAGCTCGTGGCAGAGGGTGATGCTGTTGCGGCGCTTCGAGCGCACGGCTTCGGCGGGATGCTCATCCATGCCAATCACTTCGTCCGTGTGGACGACCTCAAGGTCGAGTCCAGTGACATCGTGCTTGGCAAGCTCGGCGCGAATCAGCGGCTCCGGGCCGACGAGTATGACGCCCATGTTATACTCGCCCGCCGCCTGCACAGCGCCTTTGACGATCTCGGCTGGGGCGTTGTCGCCGCCCATCGCGTCGAGCGCCACACGATTCTGCGCATCGCTATCCCGCGTGGGGGCGACGCTTCCCCCGGTCTGTTCATTCGTCTCCGCCACGCCG
>DASQSS010000326.1:0-13626 GCA_035642255.1 Ktedonobacterales bacterium
CGGCGCGCTGGCGCTCTTCCGTCTGGCGGGCTGGACCAACATGGCCGCTGCCTTTCGCCATGTCGGCGCCTCGGTCTCACGCGCCTTTACCCTGCTGGGCTGCGTTCCTCCTCAGCCCCTACGACTTTGACATCGCCCTGAAGCTGGACGCTGTTGGCATTGCGCCAAGCATCCGGCTTCGCTATACTGCGTCTGGCGTAAAGGCTTGTAGCGCCGCGCAGGAGCGCTGGGCCCTCAGGACCTCGCCTGAAAGGATCACGCATGGCCACTCCCGCTGGCCCTGGGGATGTGAGCGCCGCAGATGGCGGTCCAGACACGCGACCTCGCCGCATCTTCATCAGCTACGCGCGTGTGGATGCGCCCGTCGCTCATCAGGTCGAGCAGATACTGGCGCAGTGGGGCTGTCAGCCGTGGCTCGACCAGCGGAGCCTGAGCGGTGGCCAGGACTGGACCGTGGCACTAGAGCACGCGATTGATTCCAGCCAGGCGCTGGCCCTCATCCTGACATCCGCCGCGCTGGCCTCGTTCATGGTGCGGCGGGAGTATGAACGGGCGCTCGAGCGAGGCATTTCCGTGCTGCTTATTCGCGCGGGCTCGACGGGTGAGCTACCACCATCGCTCGCGGGCGCTCCACTGGTGAACTTCCAGGATAAACTTCATGCGGGGGCATCGCTCTACTTCGCGCTGGCTGATCGCGGCCTCATCGCGCCGCCCTCAGACGACCGTCTCGATTCCATCGAGGGCATGGCTCTGTTCGCCGTCCTGGAGGGGCGCGCGTCGCCAGAGTGGACCGTCTATCAGACTCCTCTGAGCGTCTATGGTTGGGGCGTCGTCCAGGCGGTGGCGCCAGTCCTCGTGGCCCTGATCCTCGCAACCGCAGCGCCGTATAGGCGACTGCGCGACGCACCCTTCGACTCCTCACTCCTGCTGCTGGCGGCGATCATCGCCTGTATGGTTCTGACTCGCATGCTGCTCGTGTACCGGCGCTGGGACATCTTCGTTCTGCGGGGTCAGCTTCAGAGAGAAACGATCGTTCGGGAGCCTGAGGCGTGCAGCTCGTTCGTCATGCCGACCGACCGGAGGCAGTCCGCTGGGGCGCATCGGTATCACTATCGTTGGGTGGGGGCCGCACGCGCCAGGACGACCCGATGGGGCGAGACATGGGTAGAGTTCACCAATCGGACTGACGGACAGACGTTGAACCTCAGCCTGCCCCGGCGTTTGCCTGATCGTCGCGCCATCGCGGAACAGATCGTCGCTGACGTAGAGGCATACAACGCTCGCCAGGAGACGCTGATCACTGGAACGGCCAGCGCATCCTTGCCTACGGCTACGCCGAGCGCTGCGCCACAAGCCGCGCCAGTCGCGTATTGCGTCATTGCACCGCGCACATGCGGCGCCGTCATCACCAGCGCGCGCAGGTGGCTGAGCACGCGCGGGATAGCGCCAGCCGAGATGGGCTGGGTTGCGGATGGTGGCGACCTACTGCTTCCCACCAGTCGCGGCGCGGCGCGGAGCCGATTCGCGCTCTTTGTGGATGTTCCTGAAGTCACGCAGTCGCCGCGCTGTCGCGTTGTCCTTGCCGACCTGCGGGCCAGAGGCGTCCTGCTCATCCCACTGCGGGTGGCGGCCACGCAGCCCGAGCCGAGCGAATGGTCATCGACGCAGTGGGTGGACTTCTCGCCCAGCGCCTCGCGCGATCGCAGTCTGATTGGCCTTTGTGACGCGCTGGATCGCGCGGGACTCGTCATGGCGCACGCGCACGGCGCATTCGACCCTGATATTGCGCTGGCGCGTGGCATCTTCAAGCGGACACCACTGGGCTGGAGCGCATTCATCGGTGATCCTGGCATGGAGCGGGCGCTGCAGCGGTCACACTGGCTCCTGGCTATCGCAGGCGCCGTGTCGATCATCGGACTGCTGGCCCTGATGGGTATTACGTCGGTTCAGGCGATTCAATCAGTCTCGCCATCGTCCTCCGAATATTCGTCGCTCATGGAGGGCGTGATCGGCCTGGCGGTGATTCTGGCGCTCCTCTCGATTCCGGGCTGGCGCATGGTGAAGCGCCAGGTGGATCAGGCGCGCTTGCATCGCGGCATTTTACATGACCGTAACGCGCCTCAATGCGTGGTGGTCACGCCAGAGGGCATCGCGTTTCATCTGGTAAGCGCGTCCCGTGGTGTCAGATCCTTGCGCGCGTCTGGCGCCTCTGTATTGTTCGGCTCGCCGACGTCGTTTCTGACCTCCGGATTCGCGTTTCGTGATCTGGCTGCTGTGACCGCTGGGCGAACATGGTCCGGCGCTCCAAAGCTTCGCCTCAGGACACGCCAGGGCCGGGAGATTGATCTGCCGCTTGCCTCGCTGCTCTCCCGTCGGGATGCGGCGATTGCGGCGGCGACCGAGGCGTTCGCCGCCTCCTACGCGCCACGTCCGGTCGCCATAGGGTGAACTCTCGTGGGATGGCGCTGTTCGCTGTCCGCGAGACGGCTGAGGGTTGAACACCACGCCCCGACGTCACGCGAGTCGCCGCGTCCGCCTTTGTGGACTGAACACCCACGGCGACAGTGCGCCCGCTCGCTTACGAGTGGGCTCATTCACGGAGTCCGTCACTTCTCGTCGCAGTCATTGACATCGCCCCGCGCATCTTCTATGCTGCGCGCAACACATGGCTGCAGCGCATCGCTGAAGCTGTGGATGAGATCACATGAGGGAACCCGGATGAGCATGCGCAGCCACGGTACACGCCTGAGCCAGCGGCAGAGCCAGCCTCCGCACGGGAGGTCTGGAGCGCCGCGCATGCTCCCGCGCAGATAGCGCAGACAGCGCAGGTCGCCAGTGAGCGACGTAACGCCCGCCAGACTACCCAATGCGGAGTCTGGCGGGCGCTTTGTATGCTGACGGCGTGTTGAGGCGGTGCTCGCGCCTCGCGGAGGATAACGGTGAACATCTTCATGCTGCTGCGGGGGCTGGCGCTGGGGTTCGCCATCGCCGCGCCGGTCGGACCAATCGGCGTGCTCTGCATCCGCCGGACGCTGGCGGATGGTCGCCTGGTAGGCTTTGTCACGGGGCTGGGAGCGGCCACAGCCGACGCGACCTATGGCGCTGTCGCGGCATTTGGCGTCTCGGCTGTCACTTCGACGCTGGTAAGCTGGCGGCTGTGGATTCACCTGATCGGCGCGCTCTTTCTGGCGTGGCTGGGGCTGCGCACAGCGCTCACACGGCCCGCCACCAAAACGCCCAACGCCAAAATGTCTGGCGTCATGCGTGCCGCGCCCTCCGAACCCGGCCGCCTGAGCCTGCTGGCCGCCTGGTCCTCCACCGTCGCGCTGACGCTGACGAATCCCGCGACGATTCTCTCATTCGCCGCGGTGTTCGCTGGGCTGGGACTGGTTGGCATGGGCTACACTGCGGCGGCGCTGACCGTCGTTGGCGTCTTTCTCGGCTCGGCGCTGTGGTGGCTCATCCTCAGTGGCGGCGTCAACCTGCTGCGCGACCGCTTCAACGCGCGGGCGATGCGCTGGGTGAACATCGTGTCGGGCGCGCTGCTGCTCGGTTTCGCGGCGTTTTCACTGCTGAGCCTCTTGCCAGCGTGAGCGCGCTCAGCCACGCTAGCTCACAGTACGCGGTTGCGTGAAACTCGACCGTTTTAGTATACTTTCCAGTGTGAAGTGAGGACGAACCAGATGAGCCTCGGAGCGCCGCGTGACAATGCCGCCGCTTCGCCAGGGGCTTCGGATGGACCCGTTCCAGGATCGGGCCAGGCGCGACACGACCCAGAACTGCCGCGAACTGACGAGAGAACCCGCCCACCTGCGCTCGACGCGCACCGGCGACGCCTTGGAGAGCGATCTATGACAGTCAGCGATGCGGAGTTCAAGACCGTTCTTGCTCGGTTCCCGACCGGCGTGACCGTGGTGACGACCTGTGATGGTGAGCGGCCTGCTGGCGTCACGGTGAACGCCTTCGCCTCCGTCTCGCTCGACCCGCCCCTGGTAATGGTCTGCATTGACAGGCGCTCGCACATGCATGATCTGGTGGCGCGGACAGGCTTCTTCGCCGCCAATATCCTCGGCGCGCACCAGCAGGAAGTCTCGCGGCGCTTCGCCGGGCAGACTGGCGACCGCAATGAGCGCTTCCGCCTGACGCCATACCACGAGGCCGTGACCGGCGCGCCGATTCTCGACGGCTCCATCGCCCATGTCGAATGCCGCGTGACAGCCATCTACCCCGGCGGCGATCACAGCATCTTCCTGGGGCAGGTGGTCGGGCTGGGGTCCGCGCCGGGCGAGCCGCTGATCTACTATCGCGCTCGCTACGGCGCCCTCGATATGGATGCGGGCGCGGGCATAGTTTCCGGGCGGCGTGAGTGATGGCGTCCGCGTCATCGCGCGGTGGCGCCGCGCTCATGCCACTCTGGCCGCCGCTCGCTCCCACCGCTGGCTTCGCCGAGCGCGAGCGCGCTCTGACGCTTACCCAGTCCCAAATCAGCGCCTGTCGGGCCTGTGAACAGGCGGGCTATCTGGCGTGCGCGCGCCCGCTCGCGTCGCGACGTGGACCAGCGGGCGCGCGGGTGATGCTGATCGGCCAGGCGCCCGGACGCCTTACCATCGAACGTGGCATCATGTTTGGAGGGCCAAGCGGCGAGGCGCTGGAGCGCTGGCTGCGGCGGGCGGGCTTCGCGCCGGGAGCGTTGCGCCGCGAGGTCTACCTCTCCGCGTTGACCCGCTGTGATCCGGGACGCAGTGAGAAAGGCAAGGGTGATCGCAAGCCCACGCCCGCCGAGGTTGCGCTGTGTCGTCCGTGGCTGGAGCGGGAGCTGGAGCAGGTGCGCCCGTCGGTGATCCTGCTGGTGGGAGGTATGGCCATCGAGGCATTCATCGGGCGGGTGAAGCTCGAAGAGGCGGTCGGCTCAGTGGCCACGCGTGACGGCGTGACGCTGCTGCCGCTGCCGCATCCCTCCGGCGTGAGTCGTTGGCTCAACGATCCGGCCCATGAGGCGTTGCTGGGGCGCGCCCTCGCACGACTAGCCGAGATGCGAATCGCCTGGGAAACCCAGGACGCAGCGAACCAGGCGTCTGGCAGGCTGCACGCGGCTGGCGGCCAGTGAATCCGGCGCATCCCAACGTGTCCGACAGAAACAACGGCTACCAAGCTATCAGAGGAGATGGTGACGAATGGCAGAGACGACTGAGACAACCCAGACCAGCGCAGAGAAGAAGCAGAAGCGTGTGCTGATTGTCATGGCGCATCCCGATGATGGCGAATTCGGCTGCGGCGGAACGGTCGCGAAGTGGGCCGCGGAGGGCGCGGATGTCTGGTATTGCCTGGTGACGGACGGCCAGGTGGGCGACGCGGGCGACAACGAGATCACCAGCGAGGCGCTGGCGGCGAAGCGCGCTGTGGAGGCGCAGAACGCCGCCGACGCGCTCGGCGTGCAGCATCCGGTCATCTTCCTGCACTACTGGGATTCGCGCCTGGAGCCAACGCTTGAGGTGCGCCGCGATATTGCCCGCGTCATCCGGCAGGTCAAGCCCGATGTCGTGATTTGCCAGGATCCTACGGTGCGCTGGAACGGCCAGGGCTATATCAATCACCCCGACCATCGCGCGGCTGGCGAGGCGACGCTCGCGGCGATCATGCCGGTCGCCAGCACGCGGCTCGCCTTCCCGGAGCTGGCCGCCGAGGGGCTGCCCACCCATAACGTGCGCGAGATCTACATCTCCACGTCGCAGAACGCCGACCGCTGGGTAGACATCGGGGGCTATGTCGAGAAGAAGGTCGAGGCGCTGCGCCAGCACGTCAGCCAGCTTCGTGGATGGGACCCGCAGGAGGGCATCACGCAGTGGGCGAAGGACAGTGGCGCCGCCGCGCAGAAGCACGGCCATGACTTCACCTACGCCGAAAGCTACAAGTACATTCGCATGGAGGATGACTAGACGCGGGGAGCCGCTACGCGAGCCTGACATCACGCGGATGAGGCGGCGGACGCATATGAGATGCTTGTGAGATGCTTCTGGCGCATCGACCCTGGTGATCATATCGAGGGAAGGTCACGCCTGTGCAAAATGTGGAGCTCTGGTTTGGCATCCTCGCGTTCGTTCTGACGGCAGCCGCGTTGGCCTCCGGGGTCATTGACCGCATACCCATCTCGCTGCCCATCATCTTTCTGGGGCTGGGCCTGCTGCTCGGCCCCAGCGTCTTCAGCGTCGTGCGCCTCCACCCAACCGATCCTATCCTGGTCGCCGTGGCGACCGTGAATCTCGCGCTGGTCCTCTTCCTGGACGCCGCGCGCTTCGACCTGAATGAGCTGCGCCAGGAGTGGCGCGTCCCATTGCGCGACCTCGGCCCTGGCACTGTGCTGACCATCGCGGGCATCGCATTCGCCGCGATACTGATCCTCCATGCCCCGCCGCTAGCGGCTGTCCTGCTCGGCGCCATCCTGGCCTCGACTGACCCCATCGTGCTACGCGATGTCGTGCGCGACGAACGCATCCCACGCGCGATCCGCAGGACGCTTACCATCGAGGCCGGAGCTAACGACATCATCGTGCTGCCCATCGTGCTGATCGTGATCCAACTGTCGCTGGCGTCTCACGGGAGTATCGGCTACTGGATTGGCTTCCTGATGAAATTGCTGATCCTCAGTCCGCTCGTGGGTCTGCTCGTCGGCGGTGTTGGCGCGTGGCTCATGGGCAAAGCGGATGCGCGCTACTCGATTCGCCGCGAGTACCAGGCGCTCTATGGAATCGGGCTGGTGCTCGCCTCGTACTCGATCGCGCAGGTCATAGGAGGCGATGGCTTCCTCTCGGCATTCTTCGCGGGGCTAGCGGTCGCACTCTTCGACGTCACGCTCTGCGACTGCTTCCTGGAGTATGGCGAGGTGACCGCTGAAATGGCAATGCTGCTCGCCTTCATTCTCTTCGGCATCCTGCTGGGGCCGCTCTTTGGAACGATTCCTTTCGGCCTGGCTGTTGTCTTTGCGCTCGTCGCGATTGTCATCGTACGCCCCGCGGCCCTCGGCCTGGCGCTGCTGCCCGCCAAGATGAGCAATGTCGGGCGTCTCTTCATCGCGTGGTTCGGGCCGCGTGGCCTCTCCGCGCTGCTTCTGGCTCTCCTGGTCGTGGAAGCGCGCGCGCCGCACGCGACGAGCGTACTGGCGATCACTGGCGTCGTGGCGCTGGTGTCAGTGCTCCTCCACGGTGTGACGGCGACGCCCGCCGCGCGCTGGTATGGTGAGCGTGTCGCGCACGCTCGCGACGCCCCGCCGGAGGAGCGTGAGAGTGGCGCAAGTGGCCTCTTCACGGGCGAGGCCGAGGACATCCCGCGTGTTACCCCCGCGGAACTGCATGCGATGCTGGCTGGCCCGCATCCGCCGCTCATCCTGGATGTGCGTACGCGCGGCCAGTATACGCTGAGCGATGAGCAAATACCGGGCAGCGTGCGCGTGTTGCCCGATCAGGTGCGCGAGTGGGCGGCGCGGGCGACTCCGGCGGAAAAAGACCGCATGATCGTCGCATATTGCACCTGACCGCACGAAGCCACGAGCGCCCGTGTGGCGCGTCAACTACGCGGGCTGGGATTCGAAGCTCGCACGCTCGCTGGCGGCTATAACGCCTGGAAGGCGGCGTATGACGTCGAACCCAAGCCAGCCGTTGCTCCCGCGCAGTCGCCAGCTAGCTAGCCGCGGGCAGGCGCACGACAACGACATTGCCCTGATAAGTCACAATGGCGACCGACGCGCCAACGGCGACCTGACTCGGCTGAATCGCTGTGTGGTGTGGCGCCTGAATCCACCGCGCCTTCGCGGCGACAGGCTCCGTCACCGTCACACCATCGGCCCGCTTCACGCTGATCCGCGTCGCAGAGACACTCTGCACGCTGCCGCGATCAATCTGAATCTCGCGCGTCTTGCCATTGCGGATGACGGTCACGTCGAGATGGACCGCATTCTTCAGCAGTCCATCGCCGCGCCCGATCTGGATAGCCACGCCGTTCTGCGAAAAGACGATGATGCGCCGTCCGTGCAGCTTGCTCAGGTTCGTCGGCGCTGTGTGGCGCCCACCCCAGACGGTATTGGCGCTGACGCTCAGCGTTACCTGCCGCGTGTCCAACTCCGTCAGCGTGATCGCCGTCGAGGAGATAGCGGACACGCGGCCGACATCAACGGTATAGGTCACATACGCGCCGTTGACCTTCGTGATGACGCTGCCATGCGTGACACCACGGGCGGGATTCCGCTTGCCCTGCGCGGCCCCGAGTGACGTGGAGCCCGACCCGAAGTGTGCGCCGAGGACGTTCAGCGCGAGGGGCGCGCCGCCATTCGCGGCGGCGACACCCGCGCCGCCCAGTCCCAGCGCGCCCAGCAGCGCGACGGCGAACACCATCAGCTTATATTTCGCCAGGAGAGCGAGCATGCGTTTATCCTCTCATCAGGTGATGTTTGCGCTCGGGCCTCGCTATCGCGTCTCCACAAGCGCCTCTTGGGAGATGATATGCGCGTCGCCTGAAGATGCGCTGAGGAATGGGATGCCCTACGCTGAGAAAACGCTGAGGAGGAGCGGGGACTAGCGCGCGGGCGGCGCAAGGCCATCCAGAAAGACGTTGACCGCCAGGGTCGCCTGCTCGCGCCAGCGAATCTTGTCAGGCATGGTCGCCCAGAGCAGCGTTAGCCCCTCCCAGATGGCGATCAGCGCGATGGCCAGCCCTTCGGGATCTTCGGCGCGAAACTCGCCCCGCTCGATACCCTGCCGCAGCAGCGTCGTCAAGAGCTTGGAATACTGGTCGAGCATCCCGCCGAGGGAGGAGCGCACCACGCGGTCACGGGCGGCTACGGCATAGAACTCCAGCATGACGGGCAACGCCTTCGAGAGGAGATCGACTTCATCGGCGAAGCGCCGGGTGATGCGCAGAATGCGCTCGCGCGCCGTGCCTTCCTCTTGCTCGATCATGCGTGACCGGCGCAGCATCACATCGAACAGTGTTTGCAGTAGCGCGCCGATGATCGCATCTTTGCTCTTGTAGTAGAGGTAGAGGGCGCCCTTGCTGAGTCCCGATGCCTGCGCGATGTCGTCCATGCGCGCCTCGTGGAAGCCCTGGCGCGCAAAGACCTCCAGAGCGGCTTCGAGAATCTGCGCCCGCCGCTCCTCGCTGATGTCCTGTCGCGCCATCCTGGCCTCCGCTGACTTCGCATATGCATGTGGGTGGAGTTGGCCAGGACGCCCCGGCCATCCACCCCTATTGTAGTCTCATGGCGGCTGAAGTCTCGTGTATCGTCTCATAGCGGCCACCTCATCCGGTGTTTCACAACGCATTACAACGCTTCATAGCGTTTCATGTGGGCTCACGCTATGGCATTCACAGCCACAAGCGCATGGCTGCGGCTGCCCGCGTTCCAGGCTCGCGTGCGCAGCCAGAAGCAGATCATCCCGAGCAGCGCCAGACCCACAAACCAGACAGCGGTATTCGATAGGCCGTAGCCCGTGACGGCGTGCGTAAAGCCCCCGCCGACGCTGATCTGGGTCGGACCATATGAAGGGAGATAGCGCAGGACGGGCTTGTTCGCGAGCGGGTTGTCCAGTGGATTCTGAAAGAACGTGTCGAACAGGCTAACCATAATGATGAGGAAGAAGCCCGCGATCTCGCTTGTCACCACTGCGCCGATGAACAGGCCCAGCGCGCCGTAGATCAGCGCGGCGCCGAAAAATCCCAGCCAGACCAGCGGCAAGGACGGCGGACGCCAGAACAGGAGCAGCGCGAGCGCTGCGTAGAGTGCGACCAGCGCCGACACCACAATCATCGCGGTCAGCTTGGCAAGCATCAGTGTCGCCTGCCGGTAGCCGCATAATACTAGCCGACGGTCGAAGGCCGCGCTAGAGCGAGTTTGCGCGAACAGCAGGAAGCCGACGATCAGCGTGATGGTGTTCAGGCCCGCGGTCAGCAGGGTCAGATTGTGGCTGTTGATCTGAACCAGCGCTCCCGTTCCGGCGTACTTGAACGCAACGGGCGTGTTGTCGATAAGCGCGCCCAGCATGAAGTACCAGAGCGGGACGAACACTACCAGCAGCCCCATCGCAAAGCGGTTGCGCGCCAACTCGATCAGCGAATAGCGCGTCGCCGTGAGATATGCCCCAAACATACGCGCGGGCTGGACATCTTCAGCCCTTGAAGCGTCAGTAGCGGGTGTCGTCATGATCGTGTTCCTCCGTAGAGAGGGAGCGCTGGGAGATGCGCTGCGCTCCCGCGCTTCTATTCACGCCTCTATTCGCGCGTCTGCTTGTGCCGGCGCAAGTTGCAGCCGCCCGTTGGCGAGGGAGTAGAGTTTATCGAAGCGGCTGCGATCGTAGACCAGATGCGAGATGATGAGCACGGCGCGTCCGCGCTGACGTAGCTCGGAGGCGAGGTCCCAGAAGCGCAGATACGTCTCCCAGTCGAAGCCCTGATACGGCTCGTCGAGCAGGAGAACCGCAGGGTCGCGCATCAGGGCGATGGTCAGGTTGAGCTTTTGCTTTGAGCCGCCGCTGAGAGCGCGCACAGGCGTGGCGCAGTATCGCTCGTATCCCAAGCGCTGTACCAGCTCTGTCGCCCAGCGTTCATCCGCCAGGTGATAGGCGGCGCGAAAATAGTCGAGATGCTGCGCGACCGTCAATGCGTCATTGAGGACGGGAGCTTGTGGGCAGTAGCCCAGCGCGCCATTCAGCGACACTTCGCCCGCGCTCGGGCGCAGTTCGCCCGCCAGGATACGCAACAACGTAGACTTGCCCGCGCCATTCTCCCCCACGATGCCCACCAGCGAGCCTGCCGCGAGCTCGAATGAGATGTCCTGTAGAACCTGTCTGCGCCCATAGCGCTTGCTGATGCCGCGTGCGATAAGCGCATCGCGCTCCGCCGCGCCGTTGCTGTCGCTGGCCGCTTCCACGGCGGCAGTCGAAGCCATACCGGCTTACTCCTCTCCCGTAGCGCCAGCGTGTCGCCTTCGTCCGCATGGCGCCATCAGACGTTGTCGTTAGATTGTGACTGACCGGTCAGTCATAGTGTAGACACAAATCCGCCGCCTGTCAATATGTATCGCGGCGTGATGAACTAGCGCATCGTTCTAGCGCTGGCCTCGATGGGTGGGGACGATTCGGAGACGCCGACGACGAGCATACTGGGAGCTCTAGCGGAGGGCTCCGAGGCCGAGATGTCGTTGTGGCGCCGATGGCTCCAGCGACGATCAATGCTGTGCTGGCCCGCCACCGGGTGAGGATGCCGAGGACCGGCGCAACTGCGCGACCCGCGCCGCGACTTGACGTAGCCCACGGACGCATGGTAGTTGTGTTAAGCGACAACCGAATATATCACCGACCGCAACGGGAGCTTGGGGCGCCAGGCTGAGAGGGTGGCTACCGATCCGCCACCGACCGACGGAACCTGATCTGGGTAATGCCAGCGCAGGGATGACGCTTCCTCTGGCAATCGTACCGGAAGGGGCTGGCAGTTCGGGGCGCTGGCATTCACCGCCAGCGCCTTTTCTTTTTGTCCGGTTCACCGGAGAGCGGGCCGCTGGCGCTCGATCGCGCGACATGTTCAGACGATCGATGAAAGGAGCGCGCCGATGGCCAACCTCTCCGCCACATCACCTCTGGCGGGCGAGCCACCCGCTAGCGCGACGCCGCTGCTCGATGTGCGCGACGTCTCGAAGCGCTATGTGAGTGGGCGCGGGCGCTCGCTACTTGCTCTCGACAGCGTCAGCCTGCATGTCGCGCAGGGCGAGTTTGTGGCGCTGGTCGGGCCGAGCGGCTGTGGCAAGAGCACGCTGCTCTCGATCATCGCCGGGCTGGAGGACGCCAGCAGCGGCGCCATCGTCCTGCGTGGCGACCCGCAAGCGCCGCGACTTGGCCACATCGGCTATATGCCGCAGCGCGATCTGCTGCTGCCCTGGCGTGACGCGCTGGGCAACGCCATCACGGGTCTGCGCGTTCAGGGCGTGTCCCGCGCCGAGGCCGAGGCTCGCGCCCGCGCGCTTTTCGCTGACTTCGGGCTGAGCGGCTTCGAGCGGGCCTATCCTACCGCGCTCTCCGGCGGCATGCGCCAGCGCGTCGCCTTCGCCCGCACGGCGCTCGTCACCCGCGACCTGATGCTGCTCGACGAACCGTTCGGCGCGCTCGATGCGCTGACCCGCGCGGCGCTCCAGCGTTGGCTGGGACAGGCGCTCACGCGGCTCGGAACCACCTGCCTGCTCGTCACACACGATGTGGACGAGGCGCTGGCGCTGTCCGACCGCATCTATGCGCTCTCGCCGCGACCCGGACATGTGCGGCTGGAGCGCCGCGTGCCGCTGCCACACCCGCGCTCGCAGGCTGACCTCGCGCTGCCAGCGATGGCCGCGCTCAAGGCGGAGTTGCTGGATGCGCTGCTCGGCGCGACGACAGACGACGGCGCGCTGGACGAAGGAGGCGCCCGATGAAGTCCGCCGACACCATGCCACGCAACGAGCCGCGTGATGAGCCGAACACTCGCGAAGAAACCAGCGACGTCGCGCGTGAACCCATGTTCAGTGCGGCGGCGGCTCCGTGGAACGGCTATGGATTGCGGGTCGCGATGCGGCGCACAACGCTCTCGCTAGCGGCGGTATGGCCCAGCGCCATCGCCCTCGTCGTCCTGCTGCTGTTGTGGCAGGGCTATGTCGTCGTGTCGGGTGTTGACCAGCAGTTGCTCCCCACGCCGGGCGCGGTCTGGAACACCCTGATAGCGCAACGTGACGCGCTCTGGGACAACACGCTAGTGACGCTATGGGAGACCGTGATCGGCTTCGGCGTCGCCCTGGCGACGGGAATCGTCTGCGGGGTCGTCATCGATCTCTCGGTGTGGCTGCGACGCGCGCTCTACCCGCTGCTGGTGGCGACACAGGCCATCCCGCTCATCGCGCTCGCGCCGCTGCTGCTGCTCTGGTTTGGCTACGGCATGACCTCGAAGGCGATCGTCGTGACGCTGATGTGTTTCTTCCCCATCGTCGTCGCGCTGGCTGATGGGCTGCGCGGCGCTGACCCTGAGCTCATCAAGCTCTTCCGCTCATTCGGCGCGGGTCCGCTGCGCATCTTCTGGTCGGCGCGGCTGCCAGGGGCGCTGCCAGCGCTCTTCTCAGGCATCCGCATCGCCATCGCCTACAGCGTCATCGGCGCAATCATCGCGGAATATGTCGGCGCTCAGGCGGGCCTGGGTTTCTACATGACACTCAAGCAGCATTCATTCTCCACAGCTGGCGTGCTCGCGACGTTCGTGGTCTCGGCGCTGCTCAGCTTCGCGCTCTTCGCCCTCGTCGCGCTCGTCGAGCGGGCGGCGCTGCCCTGGTATTACACGCAGGGGCGCGCCAGCGGTGTGTGATACGCGCGGCGGCGTTATCTTTCCACCTTCATCAAACATCAAAGGAGATCAGCACATGTCCTCTGGATTCTTGAGAGTGAGCGCGAGGCCACGCGGTCTGGCGCTCACTCTGGTCGGCCTGCTAGGGCTGCTGCCATTGCTGGCGGCGTGCGCTCCGTCAGGCGGCGGCGCATCGTCGAGCGGCGGCTCGCTTACGTCCGTGAGTCTCGCGCTTGACTGGACACCGAACACCAATCATACGGGCGTCTATGCGGCGCTGGCGCA
>DASQSS010000327.1:0-6043 GCA_035642255.1 Ktedonobacterales bacterium
GAGGACACTCCATGCGGCTTCAGGCTGCTGTTTTTGGATCCACGAACGCTCCTGTGCCGGGGAAAGGCAGTGTATCAACGCATACCAGAGAGCATCGACACACAGCGGCATGTGCCCCGACAGGTCGAGTTGCCCGTGGAGCATGTCGTACGGTTTGTGCCACCGGCCTACATCCATTCTTCGCTCAATGGCATGCTGGAGACGCTGGCCCTGGCAGACGCAAAGCACCATGTGGCCCTGTACATGCAGTCAAGGCTCAGTGGTGCTCCACGTATGGGGCTTGACCATGCGGCCTACATCCGGACGGTACATGTAGCGGTGGCATCCACGACTCGACTCATCGGATGGAACGCTCGCGGAACGTTCGCCGACGAGATGGATGAGTACTACCTCGCCGATCGGCAACTTCGCTTCGCGCGTTTCCGCATAGAGTTGCGCACGAGCATCGTTGAGTCATTGAATGAAGCACTCACGCACATCGGCAGGCATCTCGGCTTCACCGCACGACTCGTGCTCGCTGGAGGTATGACGCTGGTGGACGTACATGATGCGCAGGCGCGTTTGGCGGCGGGCGATACCCACCTCGGTGACATCCTCCGGCCTTTCCTCTAGCCACAAAAAAACCATGTGCAGATGGTGGGGGTCGCAGGTGTCAGGTCTCACCCCATTCGCACCTTTGTGCCACGTCGGGACCGAGTAGACCGCGTACCATTACGATATATTCGATTGCTTGTTTGGAGAAAATTGGATTACGTGGGAGATATTGTGGCCCAATAGTCATCAAGCCGCTGTACCGCTGCGTCCATGGAGAGGTCTGTCACGCCACACTCGGCCGCGAGCGCATCATAGGCTGTTCGCCAGGCATCAGGCGGAGGGGGTAGGATGAATGGGAGCTCATGGGTGGAACGGCGCGTGAACGTCGCGTGCAATGCCACGCGTACCGCATCAGCGTCGGACAGACCCATGTTGAGCAGGAGCACGAGATCCACCAGGTCTTTGACGCGCGTGTTCGTGTGCTCGCCGCGCGGAAGTGTGTACGCGTGGATCTTCTCGGCGAACTGCTGTTCGCGCGAGAGCGCCGCAACGTGCACAGGTGGAATATCGGCGAAGCCGAGGAGGTCCTGGCCTGTGAGCCATTCGGGTGGCGTTGCGATGGCGTCACCCACACCCACATCCAGGTGAAAGGTCGCGAAAGTGCGATTGTCGAGCCGCGCCTCGATGGGGTAGCGAGCGCCACCGTAGGGCGCAGCATCGAGCTCGGCCATCGGGGCGCCGATGCGGAAGGCGAACCCATCGTGCAGATCGCGCTCGGCGGCATCCTGGAGCCTCTCGCGGATATGGGCGTTCTGTGCCTGTGGCGATGTACTGGCGTCGGCGCCGAGTTGGCGTGGCTCCGGAATGGCGAGGTCAATATCCTTGGTCGTGCGCGCATAGGCGCCGAGGCGCAACTCGAAGGCATAGCCGCCCTTCAGGAGCCAAGGCGGGGCCGACTCTGAGTCGGAGAAGAGGCGCGCGAGGAGGCGGTCGAACGCAACCTGGCGGCGCAGGCGCATAAGGTCGATGCTCTGCGCACGGGCGGCCTGCTTGAGGCGCTCTTCGAGCGCGGCGCGGAATGCCCGCGCCGTTTGGTAGTGGCCGATCACCTATACGCCTGCCTTCTGCTCGGCTACGTCGGAGGCGTCCGAGGCATCAACCGCCACCGCCAGCCGAGCGTGGGCATCCTCCGGCAATTCTGCTTCAAGAAGTTGGCGGCGGCGAAGGAGCCCACGACGTAGGGCATCACGGATCGCCTGCTGAAGGAACGGCCAGCTCGCGGGCGCCGTAGCGATGTCCGTCAGCGTGCGCAGCGGCGTGGTGACTCGGAAGCCTTCGCGCTCCTCCCAATCTTCTGAGGGAACGACGCCACGGTGAACCACGACCTCTGAGGGAAGGCGCCGGTGAAAGCCAGGAGGCACAGTGAGGTGGATGCGGGCTGGATTGACGTCGCCCAGGTCGTGCAGCGCGAGCGCGGTCTCGTACGAGAAGACCGCCTGCGGCTGCCCCGAACGGTCATGGCTCATCAGCGAGAGTACGATCAGATCCTCGCGCGCCGGTAGGGGATAGTCGCGCAGACGGAAGATGCCGCGAGCGACACGCTCCCAGTTGCCGTGCGTCACATGGTAGTGCTGCTCGGGATAGGCATAGCCGATGGCGAGCGCCTGCTGGGCGGTGAAGTATCCCGCTTGAGAACTGGCGAGAGCATGCAGACTGCGGCGTGTGGCCACTGAACGGGTCAAGACAAAATCCTTTGATAAAGTTGAAGTATTTTGTTACAATATCATGCTACCGCGTGCTAATGCAAGCGTCAAGTAGAGGCTTTCACCAGCGTTACGGTCGATGAGGCCCCTTCACCAGCCGGCTGGATATGAAACACGCGGAGACGGGCAAATGCACGAACACGGTCATGCGCGCATTGCACTCAATTGCCACTCATTCGAGTATCTCGACTTCCTCCCATCCGCGAAGAAGCTTCTGGAATGGCTGGCGATGGACGAGCGAACACTGCGAGAGGAACCTTCGTAGCGCCTTGAGTGGCGCCGGATTATCGGCAGTAACAGGTCGCTCTCACTCCCAACATGGCTGAATTAGATGTAGGACGTGTCCGCCTCGCCAAAGATGCGCCGGTAAGAGTCCTCACCATAGCTGGTCGGCAGAGGCTCACCCTCGACCAACCAGAAGGTGCGCTGTCCGTCGGACTGCCGCTGCGCGCGCAGGAAGAGGACATTGCTGCGCTCCTGAGTAAAGAAGCTGTGCGCCAGATCGTACAGGTGCGTCACGTAGAAGATCGTGATTCCGCCTTCTCTGAGCGCCCGGATGATTTGCCGCGCGATCTCGGAGCCTTCACGCTCGTTGGTCGCGGCGAATGACTCGTTACAGAGCAGCAGCGCATTAGGGGTGATCGTGTCGGCGATCTCGCTCATACGACGCAGCTCTTCGTCGAGTTTCCCGCTCTGCATCGTGGCGTCTTCTTCGCGTTTGTAATGCGTAAACACCCCGTCACACACCCTGGCGCGGAAGGAGCGGGCGGGCGTGAACATGCCACTCTGCATCATCAGATGCGCCACACCAACACTGCGCAGGAAGGTTGACTTGCCCCCCTGATTGGCCCCGGTGATAATGACCAATGACTTCCCATCGGCGTCGACTGTATTACCCACCACGCCCCGCTGGAGTTGGAGTGACAAGCTTGCGTCGTAGAGTTCCTCGGCGGACAGCATATTGGTGTCGGTGGCCTCTGGGATGGGCATACACAGCGGCGCGCTGTATCCGTTCAGGCGCGCGTGCAGATTCAGACAGCCAACGTAGAAGGCGAGTTCTGTGCGCAGCACGCTGAAGAAGCTGACAATGTGGTCGGTGGACTATGCGAGCGCGTTGGCGACGAGATTGATTCCCTTCCCGCGTAGCTCCTCCAGGGCCTGAAAGCCGCTCTCATCCCGGTCGGCAAGGCGGAAGCTATAGCCGGAGCCACCAAACAGCGAGAACCGCTCGATCCAGCGCTGTTCATGCGCTTGCCGCAGCACGTAGCGCGCGCCTTTGGCGCCAGCCCCTAGATCGGCGCTGATCAATACCCCGCGCGGAAACTTGAGTTCACGCAGATGTTCCTCGATCGTCGCGAAGTAGTCACCGCTCAGCTCATCGGTCAGCATTGCGAACAACCGGCGGAAGCCCTCGGAGTGGAAGCGCTCCGCAGTGGTGTCGGCGATCTTGCGGAGTCGCTTGAGGGCGTCAACCAGGATCTCCAGCACCTGGACTGTGTGATTCGGCGACATCATTTCTTCGTTCGCTTGTTAGCTGCGAACGCGCGACGCCGTAGAGTGAGTCGGTCGACGAAGGTGATCTCCTTCCTGGGATCGAAGGCGTCGGCGACGTCGTCCCACATTGGCGTCTGCTCGTGGAGCTCCGACCAGCGCTCCATCGGCGTTTTGCCCAGCGAGCCATGGACACGGCGGTAGTTGTAGTCCAGCACCCAGACCCCCAGATCTTCCTCCAGGCTGAAACTGTCCATGGTCGTCGTCGCGTAGAACTCGGTGAGCATCGTCTGCTGCACGCGCTCCACCTTGCCATTGAGATGCGGTGTGCGGGGCGGAATCGGTCGGTGTTTGATGCGCATTTCGAAGAGCAGATCGCGGACCTTGTAGGCCATGAACTCCGTCCCATTGTCGGTCTGCAGGCGCTGGATCGGGAACGGAATGCTGTCGAAGATCAGGTCAAAGAAGTCGAGCGTATTGGCTGCGGTGCGCCGAGAGTAGAGCGCCGCGACCAGGTAGCGCGTGCAGTCATCAATGAAGGTGTACTGATAGAGGCCAGTCGCCAGCTTCATCGTATCCATCTGCGCTCGTTCGCCGGGCAAGGCAGCGTTGTAGCGCAGGGGCGCTTGTGGACGCTTCGGGCGTCGCAGTGGTGGGACTTCATGCCGTTTGAGAACCATGTGGATAGCTTCGAGTCCGACATGATACTGATGCTGTCGTCGTAGTTCCTGCTGGATCCGTCGCGCACCGAAATTGCGCTCGCGGCGCAGCTCCAGGATCCATGCTTCCTCTTGCTCATGGATCTTGCGCTGCGGACTGGTCTTGGGGCGGCGACTCTGGGAGACAAGTCCAGCTTCACCCTGCTCCTTGTAGCGCCGCAGCCATTCGCGCAGCGTTGGACTGGAGATCCCGCAGCGACGACAGACCAAGCCAACGTCATGGGTCTCCTCGTAGAGCTGAATCCATGTTAGCCGACGCTTCGCTTCCTTCTGCATGGAAGCATACTAGCATAAAAATGATGTCGCCGAATCACACACCCTACCTTGCGCCTGTTTCTGTGGACACGTCTTCGCTCCAACAGCTTCCGATCATACGTAGCAAGGAGGTCGTGAACGACGAGCAGGACGAATAAAAGGCAGTCTAGTCGTTCAGCTGATCGTATACCACCAGTTTGAACGGTGGACAACAATGTTTCCACGCGCCGCCCACTTGAACTCTGTCCACATGAGCGTATGATCCGCGCTGCTGTATTTCACCATGTCAGCCATGCGGCTAAAGACATCAGCGGTTATGTACGTGGGATAGTCAGCGCTTTCGCTGCAGAGCTTGGCCGCGTAGTTAGCTGCTCGACCCACCCATACAAGGTCATTATCATTGCGGATACCTACACGCGCGATCCACAACTCGCTTGTGTCCACGCCCACAACCTGACGCACTTGATAGCTATCGTTGGGATATTGCTTCTTCAACGCTGGATTGATAATCTGAGCCACTGTGTAGTTGATCTTCATCGCGGTCCGTACCGCCTGGGTGTTTTTCGCGTCCCCAATGTACACCGCCATCACTCGGTCACCATCATAGAGCAACTTACGGAAAGGTGAGACAGGCACGGATTGTGCGGGGACTCCCTCCATGCGTGCCTATTCGACCGATCTCAAAGAGCGTTTGGTGCGAGCGGTGGCCGACGGTCAGCCCATGCGAGAAGCCGCGCGCCGCTTTGGTGTCGCCGTGACCACGGTGAAGCGAGCCGTCGTGCAAGAGCGCGCGACGGGCTCGCTGGAGCGCCACCCGATTCCCGGTCGCCCGCGTCGGATTGGATCCGACCAGGAAACTCAGTTGCGGGCGCGCTTGGCAGCGGCGCCGGATGCGACCATTCTAGAGCATTGCGCCTGGTGGAGCGAGCATACCGGCCAGCAGCTGAGCGAAGTCACGATGTGGCGGGCCGTCCGTCGCCTGGGCTGGACGCATAAAAAAAGACGGTGGCAGCCAGTGAGCGCAACGAGGCGGCGCGTGCCGCCTGGCGAACTGCGGTCGCCACACGCGACCCGCAGCAGTTCGTCTTTCTCGATGAAACCAGCACCCACACCTCGCTGACGCGGCTCTACGGTTGGGCGCCGCACGAGCAGCGCGCAATCGGGTCAGTCCCGCGCAATCACGGGAAGAATACGACGTTGGTGGCCGTCCTCACCCCTGAGGGCTTACGCGAACCCTGGATGATCGCAGGCGCGATGAATACGGAGACGTTTGAGTGGTAT
>DASQSS010000328.1:0-4483 GCA_035642255.1 Ktedonobacterales bacterium
AACGACTGACTCGCGGCGTGCTCTGCTGTGGTACACTCGCTTGCGCGCATCTGGCCTCCTTACAAGCTTGGTTGTTTGTTTCGCTTGTTAGGATACCGGATGCGTTTCGTTTTCACCCTCCTGACTTTGACACCGCCCTGCCGGCGGAAATACCCGCTGGACGTTTCACCGCTGCGTGTGCTAAACTCAAGCGGCGTGTGCGGGACATGGCCTAGCGCCGGGGCGTGGAGGTCATGTTCCCCCAGCACAAACGCAACTCTGTTCGATTGGCACAAACCCTGAATAGTTCAGGAACTAAGCCCCCATCGTCTAGCGGCCTAGGACATCACCCTTTCAAGGTGGAGATCACGGGTTCGAATCCCGTTGGGGGTACCACACTCCACAGCGCATCACTCCACAGCGCATCTCGCCCCATACCCTCATGCATACCTCCGCCAAGTCGCCATCGCGCGCAGCACAATACCCGACAGCCAAAACATGAGCGCGAGGACGCGAGCGAGACCCGTATCGTTCACTCACGCGATACCGATTCATCTAAACAGATGCCCGAACATGTGCGGCGAGACGCGAACATTCACAATCGAGCGCATGGTATGATCAGGGCAGGCGCGCGTTCACCTGCATTCAGCGCAGCCGCAGACAGGGGCAATCCAGATATGCGACACGCAACGACTCCGGCGAATCAACTGACGCCACAACCTGAGCAGTCAGCTGAAAGCAACATCGCTAAGCGCGTGCTCTTTCTCTGCACGCACAACTCATCGCGCTCGCAAATCGCCGAGGGATTCCTCAATGCGCGCGGAGGAGACCGCTATGCCGCTTTCAGCGCGGGTACGCGTCCTGGCGGCATTAACCCGCTGGCCGTTCGCGTAATGGCCGAGATCGGCATTGACATCAGTGAAGCGGCTGGCCACTTCTCAAAGGGACTGGACGCCTACGCGGGCCAGCCGTTCGATCTGGTCGTTACCGTCTGCGACTCGGCCGCCGAGGAGTGCCCATTCTTCCCGGGCGCACGACGTCAGACGCACTGGGGGTTCCCTGACCCCGCCGCCGTCACGGGGTCAGACGATGAGCGTCTGGCGACATTCCGTCAGGCGCGTGACGCGATCGGCGCCCGCATTGATGCGTTTCTCGCGGAGAACAGCGCCAGCTAGCGTTCTATTGGCTCGGCTCCGCTCGTCGGGTCTGGCTCGGCCTTATGCAGCGGAACCTCGAAGAAAACCGTCGTTCCACTGCCTTCCTGAGATTCCAGCCAGATGCGGCCACCCTGCTGCACGAGCAATTCGCGACAGAGGTAGAGTCCGAGTCCGGTACCGGCGATGCCTAATTCCCGCGCATTGTCAGCGCGACCGAACCGTGAAAATAGTTGGTCCTGCTGCGACTGGGGGATGCCGATGCCGGAATCACGGACGCTCACGCGCGCCACGTACGCATCCTCATCCGCCGTCACATCTACGGCAATCTCACCGCCCGCCGGACTGTACTTGATGGCGTTGCTCAGCAGGTTGCCGATAATCTGCTCCATGCGTGGCGCGTCAATGTCAGCCACGACGTAGTCATCCGGCGAACGTATCGCGATACTGTGGTTCTGCGTAATCACCTGGAAGCGCCGCGCGACTCGACGCGTCAGCGCGAGCAGATCATTTGGCTCGTGGCGAAGCTCCATGCGGTGCGCTTGTAGCCGCGAGACATCAAGCAGATCATTCGTCAGGTCAACGAGGCGTGTGGTCGCAAGATCGATCGAGTCGAGGGCTTCGCGCTGCCACTCCGCCAGTGGCGCCCCCTGCTCACCACGCACACCCCGCTGGAGCATCTCGGCGTACCCTTTGACCGCTGCCATTGGCGTCCGCAACTCATGCGCCGCCATCGCGATGAACTCGTCCTTTAGCTGCTCGGCGACTTTCACTGGCGTCATGTCCTGCAATACCACGACGACAGCGTGCTCATTCTCGGGATCGGTCGCTCCGTCCACGAGCGCCATGTCGCGCAGCAGATCAGGGTGAACGACCACTGCGTTGAACAGCACCGGCACCTCCGAGCCGTCTTTTCGGACGATAATCTCCTGATGATGGCGCACGCGCGACCCATTCCGCACGGCCCGCAGGGTCTCTAACTCATCGAGCGGGAGAAGTTGACGATCCGGGCGCAGCACATGTGTACCGTGCTCACGCAGAAACTCTAGCATCGGCTGATCCACCTGCCAGTCGCCACCCCAGACATCATGCGCCGCGCGGTTGGCCAGCGCCAGACGAGCGTCAGGACCATAGACGAGATAGACACCGCTCGGCAGTTCATCCACGACGAGCTGCAGCAGGGCCAGTCGCGCCTCGGCGTCCGCATGGGCGCGGCGCTCAGCGATCAACTGCTGCGCTTCCGTCACGTCATGCCACACGATGACGGCGCCCGCGCGTCCATCGTTCTTCTGGCCAGCCTCTGCCGGACTGTTGTCGTCAAGTGGCGCTCTCACGCTGTTCACCGAGACGGTGTACATCCGCTGCTCGCCGTCCAGCCGCACCTGGGTGACAGTCGAATGTCGCGCGCCATCATTCGCCTGACCGACCAATGCGCTCGCGCTCTCCGCGTCCAACGCGCTGCGCAGGCTCTTCGCCGCGCCATTCTCACGCAGCGTTTGCCCTTGCGCATCCACCAGCATCACGCCATCAGCGATTGTCTCAAAGATGACGTCGAGCTCCTGCGCTTGAGCCTGCGCGGAGTGGTAGAGTCGCGCATTCTCCAACGCGGTAGCAGCCTGCGCGGCCAGTCCCATGAGCAGGCGCTCGTCGTCGGCGGTAAATCGGTCTGGATCGACATGGCCCAGCAACAGCCCCCCACGCACATCGCCAACCCGGTCGAGCAGTGGCGCGCCGAGAAAGCTCCTCACGACAGGATGCCCGCGTGGCATGCCCATGCTGCGCAGGTCTGTGGCGGCGGCGGCGCCGTGCGCATATGCGCGCGCTACCGCATAGGTCGCGTCGTGGCGCTCGGCGCGTGACATCGTCGCCTTGTCGCCGTCACCCTGCGGACCATAGAGTGTCATGAGCGCATCAGCGACGCGCACCGACTTGCCGAACCGAAAGATGGGAGCCAGCAGGCCCTCGCCGCCCAACGGCATGCGCCGAAATAGTTGCTCCTGTTCAGGCGTGACGCCGACCACGGCCGCGAGGTGAAAGAACTCGCCGCGCGACGGAGCCAGTGGACGTCCAGTCGTATCGAGCGGGCGCAAAGTAAACGCCGCGAAGCCAGCGCCCGTCAGGTCGCAGGCCGTCTGTGCGATCAGGCGCAGGAGGCGTTCCTCGTTCAGCTCGCCTGCCAAAGCCAGGCCTACGGACGTGAGCGAAGCGAAGCGCGCTGCCTCCCGCTCAGCGATAGCGCGGCGACCAGCGGCAAGTTGTACCACCGCCATGACAAACGTGATGGAGGCAGCGTCTATCAGAAGTGTCGTCGAGATGGCATTGGTCAGCGGCTTGAAGGTGTCAAATGGCGGGGTCAGAAAGAGGTAGATGCACGCGAGATCGAGGAGCGCGGCGACCGCGCCATGGCGCCAATCCCAGTAGTAGGCGGTGAACGCGACGACCGGCAGATAGACGATGCCACGATTGGGCAAGTAGGTCAGGCGATTCAATGCGACGATCAACAGCGTTGTCAGGATAGCGCCGCCAAGCACGACAGCCACCCCTGACCACGGAGCGCGTCTCATGGCCCCGACCGCATGCCGCGCACGCACAACCTCAGGCGCGTTCCAACGCCGCCGGGCCTCCGACCGCACACGACGCGACACGTCGTCAGCCGCGCTCATCCACTCGCGCAGACGCGCATCTGGCGGGCGCGCCGCAGACGTTTCTGGTACGTGTACTACAGTGTCTCGATTGTCTCGCGAGTCGTCTCGTGACGGAGATGCGCTCATGATCGTCTCACCCGGCAGATCGCTCACATCGAAAATGGAGCGCTGGCTGGTACCATTTATCTCGATAGGCATACGCAAGTGCGCGCTCGCTGCACGCGCTCGCTGTTAGTATACTCGTTTTCGGATACCTCGCCGCGGACCGCATCACATACAGGGCGGCTGAGTCGCGGAGGAGCGCCATTGGACGCCTTCGACATGCCACACGAACACGCTTTCACGCTCGTTATAACCGGACCTGCGGGCGCTGGCAAGAGCGTCGCCGCGGAGACATGGGCTCAGGCGCAGAGCCAACCTACCGCGCATGTCTCACTCGATGATGTGCGCGAATTCCTCCGCACGGGATACGCTGACCCCAGAGACGGCTGGACCCCCGAGGTCGATCGCCAGTACCAGATCGCGAGAAGCCTGTGCGCGGGCATGGCGCGACGGTATGTCTCCGAAGGCATCACTTGTGTCATCGACGATGCGGTGTTCCCCCTTTGGGATCGTGTAGACTTCCCAAGTTGGCGGGTTGCGCTGGGAGAGACGCCATCCTATCTGATCGCGCTGCTGCCGAGCTATGAAGCGGTCGTCGAGCGC
>DASQSS010000329.1:0-2091 GCA_035642255.1 Ktedonobacterales bacterium
AAGAAGCTAAACCAGAACTGGTCATCGGACTTGTAGTGCAGGCTCAGCTGCAGCAGCGCCTTCGTTGGGCTGAGCCAGCGAGTCGCGCCGTAGACGCCAGCGCCGGGGATCTCCTGCGTCACCACAACCGCAACGCCCGCCTCGGCGCAGAGCCGCGTCACCTCCGGCATGAACACCTCCGGCGCCTCCGTCGTCAGCGCGCGGATGCGCGTGAGCGCGGCGCGAAAGGCGTCAGCGTCATAGGGCGCGCAGTCGATGGCTTGCGCCTCGATCTCGCCCTGACGGAGCCAGGTCGCTACCTTGCCCAGTCGAGTAGCGGCAGTGGCGGTGGCGCTGGTGGCAGATGATCGGAAGGCGACCGCCTCCTGCTCCCACACTGCGCGCCACGCGTCGGGCGAGGCGACGCCGAAGAACTTGAGCGCCTCAAGCACTTGGGCCGACTTGTCGCGTGTAGCGGAGAGAAGGCCGCGCTTGCGCATGAGGGCGAGCGGCAACTCGCGCAGCCAGACGCGCCAGTCGTTGAGGTGGTCGCACTCGTCCAGCCGCGCCAGCGCCTCGCGGTACTGCGCCTCGCGCGTCAGCCAGAACTTCGCCGGCACACCCAGCGCCCGCTCCAGTTGCAGCGCCGTCTCTGCCGTGATGGCGGCCTTGCCCTGCACAATCTCGTTGACCGTCTTCTTCGGCCGACCGATGCGTCGCGCCAGCTCTGCCTGCGACATGCTGAGGTCTTCGAGCGTCTCCAGCAGCGTCTCCCCAGGAGCTGAGACGATGTCTGGCGCGTACTGGTTGCGCGCCGCTACCGTCGTGTCACTCATGGTAATCCTCCACACTGAGTATGCGAATGGCGGTCACACCCGTCCAATCCAGTCCGCCATCGGCTTTCGTCGGGACTGGATCATGGTCCGGCTCGAAGATCAGGCGATAGGGCTGATCAAGGTTCACCGCCAACTTGCCTGCCAGATTCTGATGCAACTCGTGGCAGCGCGCTCGCGGCAGGCTGCGCATCACCTCCAGCGTCTCAGCCGCGCGCAGTTCATCGAGCCTCCGTCTGATCAGTGTGGCGCGTTGTGATCCATACCGGCGCACGAGGAGCTTTTGCTCATTGAACTCTTTCGCCATCTTCTGCGACTGAAAGGTAATATCCACACCCGGCCCTCACGGATTCATTTACCCCAAGGGTTACTACAATTGTAGCATCATACCACAGAAAAGGCCAGTCCCAGGTTCTCTGTACGTAGTGGCGCTCAGCGCTCCAGCCCCAGCTTCGCCAGCGCCTCTGCCAGCGCCGCATCCGCCCGCTCACGCTCGGCGCGCGCTGCCGCCAGATCGGCCAGAATATCGGGCAGCGGGCGATGCTCCATGCGGTCGGCCACCTCCACGAACTGCGAGGGCGAGAGGTTGTAGTCAGCGGCGCGCACCTCCGCCAGCGTCACCACGCGCGAGAGCTTGGGGCGCGTCTCCCAGGCGCGGTAGACCTCGGCCACGGCGGCGCTGCCCGCGTCAGTCAGCGCGTTCTTCGGCTTCTCCTTCACGAAGTACGCGGAGGCGTTGATCAGCAGGAACTGGCCGCTCCGACCGGCGGGCTTGGCGCGGGTCAGCAGCAGGATAATGCCCGGCGCGGAGGTGTTGTAGAAGAGGTTTTCGGGCAGCAGCACAACCCCCTCAATCAGGTCGGCCTCCACCAGCCCTTTGCGGATGTCGCGCTCTTTGTTCGAGGACTTGCTGCCCGATCCACGCGAGACCGCGCCGGTGTCGAGCACCACCGCCGCGCGGCCCGTCTCGTTGAGCGAGGCGAGGATGTGCTGCGCCCAGGCCCAGTCCGCCGAGGAGCGCGGCGGCGCGCCGTAAGTGAAGCGGTGGAGCTCGTCGCTCTCGTAGAAGCCCTCGTCGTAGCCGTCCTGGTTCCACATCGGATTCGCCACCACGTAATCGAAGTGGCGCAGTCCCGACCCCTGCCCGGCGAATCCTGGCGCCTTCAGCGTGTCGCCGATGGCGAAGGATGAGTCGGTGTAGTCGTGCAGGAACATGTTCATTTTCGCCATCGCATAGGTGACGGCGTTGAGCTCCTGCCCGAAGAGGTGCGGGGCGAGC
>DASQSS010000330.1:0-5589 GCA_035642255.1 Ktedonobacterales bacterium
CACGAGCCTGACCATGAATGCTCGCCGCGCCAGACATGCGCCAGACACGCGCCAGACATGCGATACGCTGAGAAACGACGAAGCGCGCCACCCCGCTTCATGGGGTAGCGCGCTTGTTGATGACACCGTCGCTCGTCAGCGTCTAGGCGCTCCGCGACTCATACTCGCGCACGACTTCATAGGCCTGCGCCAGAATGGCGTCGGAGGAGGCGGGGGCAGAGGCTACAGCGTCACCAGACACCGCAGCGCGTTCACGGCACTCCCAGCAGAGCTGCCGCATCGAGCGCGACGTCGGCGCATGCGCGTCGCCGCCGAGCTGCCACATTTGGGCGTTCTTCAGAACACGCCCGCACTCTTCACACCGCATTGGGGCCTCCTCTCGCTCGCGCGAATAGGGTCCACAGGACGCGGCGCGCTCCACTGCGCAACCAGACGTCGCCAGATCAAGATGTCCGGGCGCGACGTTGCGACGGATGTAGACATATGATACACACCATTGGGCCATACTGTCCAGAGGGAAGCATTGATATGTATTGAGCGATGCGAACGAGAGAACGACAATATTTCTGGGCGCCTCGCCCAAAAACACGGTTCATCCAAGAGCGCTCCATATTAGTCTATGACATTGGCTCATGTCCCAGGCGCTCGCTAGCTCAGCGATTCTCTCGCAATTCGCTCTGTTCGCTCAATCCGTTGTGGGATGATGCGGGTATTGCATGATGCGGGATGATCAGGTGTGGGCGTTGCACGTCGGCGCGCCGTTGCTCTACAGTCACAAGAGCAGTTCGTTCTGACTGTGCAGAGCCCGATCTGTAACGCCACGCGTAGCGTCTGATGAGCGTCTGATGAGTGTTGGCGGTAGGCGCAGCGACGCACGTCCACGTCAGTGGCGCATGATATACGCATAGCAGACTAGCAATGAGGAGAGGCCCGCATGGCCACCAGCAGACACGACGATTCCGGCGACATAATGCCCGCCAGTGAACCCGTAGATAGCGCCCGCATTCGCGCGGCAGTGCGCGAGATCATCATCGGTGTCGGCGAAGACCCTGACCGCGAGGGTCTGCTCGACACGCCCCGCCGTGTCGCCGATATGTACGCCGAGGTGTTCTCCGGTCTGCGCGAAGACCCGGCCGATGTGCTGCGAGTGGGCTTCGAGGAAGGCCATCAGGAGATGGTCATCGTCAAAGACATCCCGTTCTACAGCATGTGTGAGCATCACTTCCTGCCGTTCCACGGTGTCGCGCACGTCGGCTACATCCCCAACGGGCGCGTCGTGGGTCTCTCGAAGCTGGCCCGCGCCGTCGAGATTCTGGCGCGCCGCCCGCAGCTGCAGGAGCGCCTCAGCTCGCAGCTGGCCGATGTCATCATGGAGACGATGGCGCCGCAGGGGGTGGCCGTGGTCATCTCAGCCGAGCATCTCTGTATGACTATGCGGGGAATCCGCAAGCCGGGCAGCCTGACCGTCACCAGCGCCATGCGCGGCGTCTTCCAGCGTGGCTCGGCTACCCGCGCGGAGTTCATGTCACTTATCAAGGAGTAGCGGCGCGGCGAGGAAACTGGTCGCGAAGGGCCTCGGAGCGGTTTGAGCCAGCTGGCGGCTGAAACCGCGCCGAGGGGCGGTTGGAGGGGCGCTACGAAGCCCGCGCACGCTGCGGGTGTGCTCGATCGCCGACCGATCGCCTGCCTCCCGATAGTTGGCGGAATCTCGGCGCACGCAAGCGCACACTTCCCTCGATAGCGCTGCGCTGATACACTGGACATGGACAGAGCGGGAGATCTCAGCGCGCCCGCCAGCAGGAATCATGAGCCATTCAGGAGGATTCCTTCTCCATGCGTATCGCCGCTCGCTTTGCCTATATCGCGGTTGTTCTCTTCGCCGCTCATTTCGCCACCTACTTCGTCCCCGCCTTGCGCGACGCCACCTTCGCCACGGCGCCCGCGCTGGCGCTGGGTGTCGCGCTGCTGGCGCTCGCGCAGCACGGCGTCGTCTTTCCGGTGGTGTCAGCGCTGCCTGCGCCGGGCTGGTCGCGCACTGCGGCCTACGTCTGGCTCATCGGCGACATGATCAGCGACCTGATGCAGCTCGCGGGCTCGCCTGTCTCGCAGTATCTCTCCTTGCGTCTGCTCGTCAACGTGCTGGCGGCGCTCTGGTTCATCGCCGCGTCGTGGCGGGCGCCGCTAGCCATGCGCATCATTGGCATCTTCGTCGGCTGCGATCTCGTCGCCTACTCGCTGACAGCGCCCTTTGATCCACGCGCGTTCGTCGTGTCGCTGCCCTCGCTCGTGCTCGTGCCAGTCTGGTTCGCGCTCGTCGGGCGTCTGCTCACTGCGCTGAGTGAGCGAGCGCCAGCCTCCGGCAGTCAGCCAGCCGTGAATCAGTCCTGAATCAGT
Organism: Ktedonobacterales bacterium; assembly: GCA_035642255.1. Taxonomy (GTDB): domain Bacteria; phylum Chloroflexota; class Ktedonobacteria; order Ktedonobacterales; family JADMIN01; genus JAKAIY01. The sequence continues at coordinate 2,395 of DASQSS010000330.1, forward strand.
CCTGAATCAGTCCTGAATCAGGCGTGTGTTCTGAATTGGCGGAGCGGGTCGTGTGGTGAGTGTCGTAGAGGGCGGCTGGCGACCGAGGTCGCCAGCTGAGCAACTCACGCATCGTTACCAACGCGTTAACGGGCACGGCCCCGCGTCGCAGTGGCAGGCGCAGTGGCAGGCGCAGTGGCGGGCGGAGTGGGACAGGCGGCCTGTAGATATTGCCCGCTGTAGAGGCCGCTGGTACAATGGGTCTGCATGCCATGTCGCTCTCCTCTCGCGCGCTCTGACCATTTGCGCCATTTGCGCCATTTGCGCCACATGCGCCTCGCGGGTTTCACGCTGAGACGTCTTGCGCCGCCCCAGATGAGAGTGACCTCCGCGCAGAACGCGGCGGAGCGCGGCGGGAAGGAGCGGATCATGACATCGGGCCGATCTGGCGCCCCCAGTGGACGGAATACCCCTGAGCCAACGCTCGATACGCGTGGCCAGCGGACAGCGCAGCCAGCTCCCACATCGCGCGTGAGTGGAGGCGCTGGCGCCGCCAGCGGAATCGCAAGCCAGCCGACCAGCGACCTGCCCACGCTGTCATTCGACAGCCTGGCGCCTGACGGTCGCCTGACATCGGCCGTCAGCGAGCATGGCGCGTCTGGTGTGACAGGCGTCGAGACGATCAGCGGAGCCGCCGCCGCGAAGCTCTTTGGTCAGACTGGACGACGCGCCACCGCACGCATCGGCGCCATTGAGCCTGGCGTCGCCAGCGCGTCCGCCCGCTCAGGCGCCAGTCCGGACCTTGCCCTGGAGCGCGCGCCAACCCTGACCCAGCAGATTCGCTCCGTGCAGCCGCCTGATGTCGCGCGGCAGGCGATCAATGAGCTGAGCGTGCTGGCGGGTGAACTGATCGCGCTGGCGGATGAGTTGGAGCAGAGCGGCCTCGCGCGCATCCACGCGAGCGTCTACTTCGACACGGTGCGGCGCTATGGCGATCTGGCGCGGCGCGCGTGGCTCTCGGTCGCAGCTGAGCGCCTGGAGCAGGACGGAGCCAGCCCGGATTACCGCCAGCTCGTTGTCGGCATCGCCCGTGACATCACCCGTCTGCGGCGCGAGAGCGAGGTCGCCGCCAGCAACGAGCAGTTCCCGCTGCCACGACGTCGGCCCTACCTCTGGCGCAGCCGCTCAGGCGCTATCAGTCGCGCGCTCAATGTCTGGCGGCGCGCGCTCAGCGCTCCGGCTGACCCTCGACGGATGGGACAGGCGCTCTTCGATCTGCGTGGCGCGCTCAACGCCGCCCGGGTCGCGCCACTTGAGTTCACGTCGCTCAGTCTGCTCACCTTCGCCGCGCTCTGGCTGACTCCGCTGAGTGGCGCGGCCGCTGGCATGGTCAGCATCGCCAACGCATTGTCGCGGCAGCCGCTGGTCGCCGCCAGCTATGCTCTGGTGACGCTGCTCGCCTTCATGCTCTGGACCATTTTGCTGCTGCTTACCTCACGCGGGCGTGTCACCCTGTTGGAGACGCTTGCGGGAACCTGTTTCAGCGAGACGCGCTCGGCCTGCAATGGGCGTGGCGGGTCGCGCGGGGTCGCAGTCGCGCTGCGCGGCTGGTGGCTGCTGATCGGTGGCGTGGGCGCGCTGCTGGCGCTCGCCACCTTCATCGGCAGCGGCTTCGCGCTCGAACGCAGTGGTCTGCTCACGCCGCTAACGCATGGGCTGGCGGGTCTGCCCCAGGCGCCGGTCGATCTGCTGCGGCTGGCGGCGGGATTGCTCGCCGCGATGGCCGCGCCCACGGCGCTGGTGGCGACGGCGACGCTGCTGGCGTTGGCGCTGCCCGCGCTGGTGATCAGCGCGCTGCGTCTCGCCGTCGAAATGGCTAGCTCGCGTCGCTGGGTTCCCGCCGCGCGCCGCTATGCGCTAGCTCCCGCGCTCGTGACGCTGAGCTACCTGACAGGCGGGATGGTCGCGCTGGCCTGGCTGCTCGCGGGGCGTCTCGGACTGGGCCAGCGGGCGCTCTTGAGTGGCGCTGTCGTCGCTGGCTCGCCGCATCTGGTCATCAGCGAACGCGCGCCGCTGCTCGCGCTGGCGTTGGCGCTGCCCTATCTAGCGCTGATCGAACTACCCTTCCGCCTGGGGCTGGATGGCTGGCGGCGCGCCTGGCTGCGCGACCTGCGCGCGCGCCGCACGACCATCGAAGCGCATGTGCGTCGGCTCTCCGCTCCTGATCCGCATACTGGCGCGCCCGACACGAGCGAAGAGACGCTGCGCGTCATGCAATATGATCTCGTGCTGCTCCAGTTCTATACCGCGCGCATCGCTGAGGCTGAGCGCGCGTCAGCGGCGCCGCTCGGTCTGGGTGGCGCGCTCGCCGTCCTCCTCCTCATCGTCGCGGGCGCCCTGCTGCTCGATGGCGGCGCGCACACGCTGGCCCAGGCGCTGACCATCCGCCTGACGCCGTGACCGTCCGCCTGCGAGCGAACTGAAAACATGCTGGAAACATGCTGAAAGCATGCTGGAAATCGACCATCCGCGCGCCACACCACTGTTTTGTCCGTTGCTTTGTCCGTGGTATGGCGCGCCAATTCTAGCCATTTTCCCGACAGAATGCCACCCCAACAGCGCCCAACAGGCCCAGAACAGTTGACAGACAGAGAACAAATGTTCTATTCTCTTTGGTGAATCTGGAGTGGAGTCCGCGCGGACGCCTGATGTGCGCGCCGCTCGATAGGCTCCGCGATAGCGATGGAGATAGAACCCGGCGCTGGCCGGGCGCTCACAATGTATGAGCCACAGTCAACGGGAAGGGCAGGCGCCAATGTGGAATCCAAACGCCGGGCAGGGCACGACGCCCCAGCAGGCGAATCAGCGACCGATCAACCGCCCACGCGATGACGCGGACGCCACGCATGGGCCAGCTGACGCCGTAGAGCAGGGGGAGCGCGAGGACGGCTCGGCGACGCACGCGCTCGATGCGCTGACAGCGGATGACGCCGCCTACGCGGCGCTGAGCGCGCGGGGAGCGGCCGCCACGTCGCTGACCGAGGCGATGCGCCGCGCCCAGACACGCGCGCTCATCCGTGAGTTCCTGCGCGCGGTGCCGCGTGGTGAAGAGAGCGCCGTGTTGCCGCTCGTTCGCCCGGACGGCGTGACACGCGTGCTCACCCGCGCGCAACTGACCACCGCGATTGATCGGCTGCGCCCACGCCAGCGTCAGAT
>DASQSS010000331.1:0-22867 GCA_035642255.1 Ktedonobacterales bacterium
GATCTCTTCCGGGATGCCGCTCTCCGCCGCGATCTCCGCCGCGGTCTGCCGCCGCTCAGGGAGATACGTCGCCAGCGCCATCAGGCCAATCGCGCGTTCCTCTTCGCCACTACTCACGCCGGTCTCCTCATGGGCGACGCCGGAACCAGTCGAATGGCCCACGTCTTTGTGCAGGCGCCTCCTCAGCCGGGGCCGGGGAAGGCGCGGGGGTTGATATGGGGGTTGATATGGGGGTTGATGTCGATGTTGATGTCGCGGGCGCGTCCAGCGCGGACGCATCGGCAGGCTGGGCGGCTCCCGGCGACGCCTGCGCGAAACCGGGCAGCGGATGCGCCCGCAGGAAGTCCAGAAACACCGCGCGGAACTCGTCGGCTTTTTCGATCAGCGGCGCATGGCCGCAATCATCGAAGACGCGCTCCTCGTAGCTGCCGCCATTGGCGCGATACAGATCGAGCACGTAGCGCAGCTGCGCCAGCATCGGTTGCGGCGGACAGACCTCTTCGCCGGGCCAGTCGGGGATGACGCCAAGCTTGCCGAGTGCGGCGGGGTCCACGGTGGCGCTATCGCTCACCATCGCGTCGTCCGCGCCACGCGCCCAGAGAATCGGCGGCTGCGGCGCGATCTCGGCGAGGCCGCTCAGGTCGCAGTATTTGGGCGAGAGCGCGTTGTTCGCACCCCATTCACCTGGCCCCTTAAACGGCCAGTTGGGCGACGACACGCTATCGCCGGGATAGTATTGGTCGCCAATGGCCATCAGCAGCATCTGCTCGACGAGCGCGTCTTCCCGCTCTAGGGCGAACGTGAAGCCTGGCTTGACGATCAGGCTGCGCAGCGCGCTACGCGGCGAGTAGGGCGAGTCGGCGGTGAAGTCGTGCGCCTGGTAGCGCTCGATGACCGACGGCGCGATCAACCCGCCGCCACTGCCCGCGAAATCCTCGAAGTTCGGGACGCCGGGCGCGCCATGCGAGCCGCCATAGCCCCACGGCGAACCGGGCGCGTGGAGCGTGAGTGTCTGGACGCGCTCGGGATGGTCAATCGCGTATTGCATGACGATTACGCCACCCAGCGACCAGCCGAGCAAATGAAATCGCTCCCAGCCAAGCGTCTCGACGAGCGCCTCCAGATCGTCACTGAAGTCGCGTAGACCCCGCAGCGCATCCACTGGCTCATGCTCGCTCGCGCCATAGCCGCGCAGGTCGGGCGCGACGATGGTGTAGCCGGGCAGGCTGGCGATCAATTCCTCGAAAAAGCGCGCGGATGACGCGTTGCCGTGGACGAGCAGCAGCCGCTCGCCATCCTCCGCTGTGCTGGCGTAGATATGCTGGCGGAGGCGGCTGGTCGCAATCGTGCGCGAGCGAACGCCGCGCAGCAGTGGATACGATGATCGCGGGGGGACACTATCCCAGATGGACCCTGTGCTCACGGGAGCCTCCTTTGCGCAGGCCTGTGAGTGACAAGCGAGTCGTGCGTGTCATGCGTGTCATGCGACCAAGGGCGGCGCATGTGGGTCGGGCGCGCCAGGCGACGCGGATGGGCCAGGCGCGGATGAAACGCTCGTCGCGCCACAGCGAAATACACTGAGATCATTGTGTCCCACAGATGAGCGCCAGAGAAAGCATGCGAACGGCAATGCGCCGTGGTGAGAGGGTGAACGGAGAGAACGCGTCACACGTCCTCTCCGTCGGAGCGTGTCGGAGCTATGGCCAGACCGATGACGCCTTGATGAAGCCGCTCACCGGAGTCAGCGTGCCATTCTTGATCTGCAGGAACTCGAAGTCGCTAATGCCACCATGCTGCTGCGCCGACCAGGTGATCGTCGGGCCGAAGCCGGTGTCATAGTTGCTGAAGTCGGTATTGAGCGCCGTCTGGAGGCTCGCCCGCGTCGGGTTCGCGCCAGACTTGCTCAAAGCATCGAGCATCAGCTTTGACATGATGTATCCGTAAAACTTGTAGGCGCTGAACGTGGTGTCGCTGCTCGTCTCAGCCAGATACTGCTTGCCAATCGCCGTGTTGACATCGGCATAGCCGCTGACATAGACACCCTCGCCAGCGGCGCCGAGCACCTTCGCCCAGGAGTTGTCAGACATTGGGTAGTTCGCCAGGTAGCCGATGGAAGGCTTGTAGCCCTGCTGCGCCGCCGTCAAGATGAACTTCGCGGTCGGTCCGGGCAGACCGTTGAGCACGATGAGATCAGGGCTGGCGGCCTTGAGCGTCTGCACCGCGCTGCTGAAGTCTGTCTGTGTGTACTTGTAGCCGACTGACGCCACCAGGCTCGCGCCATTCTTGGTCAGCGCCTCGCCCAGCGTGGTCTTCTGCTGCAGGCCCAGCACGTCATCCTCGTAGAGCAGCGCGACCTTCTTCGCCTTCAGCGTTGTTGTGGCATAGGAGCCGATCACATGGCCCTCGTCGCCGTAGTTGGGCTGGGTCATCCACAGCCAGGGCAGCGCAGCGCCGCTCGCGTCTTTGAACTGCGCGCCGCCACCGATGGGGTCGATGAATGGAATGCTCTTGGGGCCGAGATAGGACTCTGCGACATTGGCGTTGCCTGAGCCGCAGACCTGGAAGATTGCGAAGACGTTGTCCTGCTCGACAAGCTGGCGCACGGCGTCTTTCGTCTTGGTCGAGTCGCCGCTGTCGCTGACCTGAAGCAGCTTGACCTTGCGACCGTTGATGCCGCCAGCCGCGTTGATCTTGTTGATGTAGAGCTGGTCGCCATCGAGAATGGGCTGGCAAATGACCTTGATCGCGCCGGTGGTGTCGAGCACCGCGCCGAGCGTGATCGTGGACTGATCGACGCCTGGGGCGCTGGCGGCCGTTACACTGCCTGCCCCGCCCTGACCGCAGGCGGCGAGCGCCAGCATGCCCACCAGCGTGGCGGGCGCGGCGGCGCGAGTCAGCAAGGACGAGCGACGGAGGGTGCGCAGACGGGAGATGAACGACATCGTAGGCACTCCTGTTTTTCTCGCGCGCTCAACACGCTGCGCGCGACTCCGGGTCTTCGCCGACATGACAACTGAGTCATGTGTCAACTCATATACACGACTGCTGGCTTTCCTGTCAAGTGATCGCGTGTCAACTTGGGCCAGCGCGCACGAAGTTCGACGAGGTTCGACGAGGGGGAACGAGGGAGGCATGGCGCGACGAAACGCGACTTCCCGCTCGCAAGGAGGGAGAAGCCGCGTTGTGTTCAGGGGTGAAGGCGATGGGAAGCGAACTGGCGGTTGAAACCGCGCCTGGATGGCCTGCGGGCCGCAAAGCCCGCCTGCACGGGCTGGGTCCCAGTGACGCAGGCGCACACGGGCAGGAGCCTGTGGAGGCAGGCTTGGTGACGGTCCGCAGGGCTGCCCGTCGCCGCGACCTCAGCCGCCAGCCCGCTCTGCCTCAGGCGCCGACAAAGACCGGGGCGCGCTTCTCCAGGAAGGCGCGGCGCCCTTCATCGAAGTCGTTTGAGGTGGCGCAGGTGACGAAGTGGGCGCGCTCCTGTGCGAGGCCAGTGGGCAGATCGAGGTCGAGTCCGCCGCGAATGGCGCGCTTGGCGGAGGCGAGCGCGATGGGGGCATAGGCGCTGATGGCCTGCGCCAGCTCCAGCGCGGTCGTCTCGGCGGCGCCAGGAGGCGTCACCACGTCCAGCAACCCCCACTGCTCGGCGGTCCGCGCATCGATCTCGCGCGCGCTGAGCACCAGCGAGAGGGTATGGCCCATGCCGATCAGGCGCGCGATGCGTTGTGTGCCGCCATAGCCGGGGATGATGCCCAGCTTGACCTCAGGCATGGCGAAGCGCGTATCGCTCGCCGCCACACGAATATCGCACGCGGCGGCGGTTTCAAGTCCACCCCCGTAGGCATGGCCCTTCATCGCGCAGATGTAGACCTTGGGCGAGCGCTCGATGGCATCGAGCACGGCGTGGATGCCCGCCAGCCAGGCGGCGGTATTCGCGCCACGGCCCTCGCGCGCCGCCACCACATCCATCTCGCGAATGTCAGCGCCGACGGTATAGAGCCGCTCGCCCGCGCCGCGAATGACGACCACGCGCACATCGGGGTCGGCGTCGAGCGCATGCGTATGACGCCCCAGCTCCTCGAACATCGCGGTCGTCAGCATGTTGCGCGGCGGATTATCGAATGTCAGCACAGCCACATGGCCCTGGCGCTCTAAATGCACGGTTCCCATGTCTGACTCACTCCCCTCGCTCTCTCCACCACCCAATCCCAGGCGATCCCGGGCGATCATCAATGATCATCGGTGGAGGTCAGCCGCTCCGCGCGATGCGTTATCGCGTCGTGGCCTTCAAGAGCGATGGTATGCTCGACACGTTCCGGCCACGTTCCGGCCACGTTACGGCCGACGATACGGCTGGCGGAGTGTGAGACGATTCACAGGTTCACAGGGCGCGAACATTATGCGCGACGACACAGCTTCAGGCGCCTCCAGAGGCGACATAGCGGATCTATACATTGTGCGGCCGCTCCTGTTTTCTATCGCCATCTGGCTCGGATCCTGATTCGTCAGACAGACCCCTGGTCGCGTGAGGGCTCTCGCAGCCAGAGCGATACGCTGGCGGGATGTAGCGTTTCCTCGACAACGGTAGTCAGGCGCCCGCGCAGGGTAGGCAGGTCAACTTCCTCGCGCAGCGCCACACTGAAGCGCTCCAGCGTCCGTCGCGCGTCGTAGGCCTGGCGATAGAACCGGCGGTCAACCGCGCGTTGGATCCAGCGGCGCAGTGGCTGGAAGAGAGCGGCGACAGCGAGCGTCGAGAGGACGACGAAAATCGGACTATTGCTGGCCTGGATGCCGGTCAGCGCCGGCAGCGCCCGCTGTCCACCAATCACCCCGCCGGCATAGACGCCCGCCAGAATCATCGTGACTAACCCGTATGTCACCGTTCGTCTGATGATCAGGTCTATGTCGTACAGGCGGTAGCGTAAGATCGCGATCCCCACGCCGACAGGGATCACCGCCCAGAAGAGCGAAAGCCACACTCCCCCTAACAAGCGATAGTAGGACCCAGGCGCTGCGAGCTCTGGCCAGATCAACGGGGGCACGTTGGTCACAAACAGCAGTGAGATACCAATCGCCAGGCTGAACACCAACCACTTCGTCTGCTGTCGCTCGTGGAGAGAGTAGACGCGCGCATAGCGATAGATCTGGGTCAGGATGCACATCGCCCACATCGTCAAGACCGCGCTGACGGCCAAGATATACGCGGCGCCAAGCGCCTGCACTGCTACAGGGATGATAGTGAGCAGAACAATCAGCGCTGCCCAGCGTGGCGTGAACCTGCCGGTGGGAAAAGTGAGCATGAAGGTGGCGAGCGCAGGGAAACTGAGCGCGGTGAGCACGAATTGCGCCCCACCCAGCGAGAGGCCATGCCAGCCAGGACTGGGAGCCAGCGTGTCGGAGACGTTGGTCGCCGCATAGGTGATAAAGATGGCGGAAACGAAGAGCGCCATCGGATCATTCCACTTGCGCCAGGCGATGAAGTAACCTGTCGCGAAGAGCAGGAGCGAGAGAGTAAGCGCGACCGCCAGCGCGTACGTGGCGTAGCTGCCCGGCGTGACACCATGCGCCTGCATGGCGCTCCAGTCCGCTGCTGAGAGTTGCACAGCGCCACAACTGATAGCCCCAGCGCACGGTTGCTGTACCGATCTGTAGCTCGATGGGATGGTCGCCATGAAGATCGCCATATCCAGGGCGACTACCACCACCCAGGTGATCTCCGCCGCCCGCAGCCACAGCCGACTCCGCCCGTCAGCCGCATATTCGACGCTCATTTCGCCGTGCTCCACCGTGTCCGCCCTCCCCAGCGCGCCAGGCAGTCCACCCTGGACATGCTCCGCGCTTCACCATCGCATGGCCACATGAAGTCTCTGCGCGGCGAGCATTAGCAGAAAACACGCAGGCGCACAGGCGCTATGATCTCAGCAACTATATCACCCACCTCATAACGGGAGCGTTACGGCCAGCGTTACCACCGACGAATATACGGCGAGGTAGAGAGGTGAGGGGGAGAGGTGAGGTAGCTGGATGAGACGTTGTGATGCTCCCAGCGCGGCGCATCCATCGTCTCAGGCGGTAGCGCGGACGTGCGACGCGCTATGAGACGCTAGCTGCTACCTATCGCGCGTTGGTGGTCGCTGCCTCCAGCACCCTCTGGCTCGACTCCTGATTCGTCAGATAGACCCAAACATGGCCCCTATCGCCCCCTTGACACCCCCTGGCCGCCGTGGCATAGTGATGCGACATGACGAGTCAGTCATGTTTTCCCCACGATGGGAATCGCCCAGCCTTGCTTCAATGGAGAGGTGGCGGCGCATGCAAGCGTTCTTCCAGGTCACGTTTTCTGGTCTGGTGACGGGCAGTCTCTATGGGCTGCTGGCTCTCGGCCTCGTCCTCATCTATCGCACGACCGGCGTACTCAATTTCGCCTACAGCGCGCTCTCGACGTTTGGCGCCTGCTTCCTCTATGTGCTGGAGACGAGCAACGGCATGAGCTTCTGGCTGGCGCTGCCGCTGAGCCTGCTCTTCGCGGCGGCGCTCGGCGCGGCGATGGAGCGGCTCTTTGCGCGGCCGGTGCTGCATGCGCCCGTCTTCACGAAGGCTATCGCCACGCTGGCGCTCGCGCTCGTGCTGACGACGATCGCACAGGCGATCTGGCCGCAGCTTGCGCAGACGGAGCATTTCCCCACACCGTTCGAGGGCGCTGCGTTCAGCGTTGGTGGTGTCTTCATCACGGCGTCGGCGCTGACCGCGCTGGGTGTCACGGTCACGGTCGTCGCCGCGCTCACGCTCTTTCTCAATCGCACCCGCATGGGCATGGCGATGCGCGCCTCCGCTGACAATCAGCCGGTCGCGCAGCTGATGGGCGCGCCCGTCGGCCGCATCTTCCTGCTGACGTGGGCGCTCGCCTCGGTTATCGGCGCGCTGGCGGCGATCATGCTGGCGGCGCAGCAGCGCACGATTGACATCAGCTACATGAACCCCGTGCTGATTCTGGCCTTCGTCGCGGCGGTGCTCGGCGGGCTCGACTCGCTGCCCGGCGCGCTGATCGGTGGCGTGGTCGTTGGCCTGGTCGAGAACTGGCTCGCGCTGCTGCTGGCGGGGCATCAGATCGGCGCGCTCGACATCGGCGCCCCCGGCATCCGCGAGACGCTGATCTTCGCCGCGTTCGTCGTCGTGCTGCTCTTCCGTCCGCAAGGTCTCCTCGGCAAAGCCGAGCTGCGCAGCGTCTAGCGTTCACCGTTCCGCGCCGTGTCCACTGCTCGCCCATCGCCGTGTTCCCAGGAGGTTTTGGCATGTTGACCTCGCAGCCAACATCCGCGCCGCCCGTTCCCGCTGAGCCACCCGGCGCGTCACCACACGGCGCGCTGGGTCGTCTGACCACGCTGCTCTCCGGTCAGCGCGCGCGCTGGGCGCTGATCATCTGCGCGCTCGCGCTGCTGCTCCTGCTGCCGGCGATTTTCGACCAGATCTTCGGCTTCAGCGGTGGATTCCAGCTCCATCGCATCAGCCTGATCGCCATCTTCGCGCTGGCGGCCTTCGCGCAGAACATCCTCACTGGCTACGCGGCGCAGCCCTCGCTGGGCAATGCGGCATTCTTCGGGCTGGGGGGCTATCTGCTGGCGTGGCTGGCGGGCGACCTCGGCCAACCCGTCTGGGTCGCCATTCTGATCGCGATGTTGGCGAGCGCGCTGATCGGCGTCATCGTCGGAGGTCCGGCCCTGCGCGTCTCGGGCGCCTACCTCGCCATCGTCACGCTCGGACTCGTCCTCATCGCGGGCGCGCTCTTCGACCAATGGGATACCGCGGCTGGCCGCCAGAGCTACGACATCAACACGCTGCCCGCTCTGCTGCAAGATGATCACTCACTCTACTTCCTCGTTCTCGCCATCACCGTCGCGGTCTTCGCCATCGGCGCCGTGCTGCTGCGGTCGCGGGTTGGCCGCGCCTGGGTCGCCATCCGCGATAGCGAAGCGGCGGCGCTGGCGTTTGGCGTCAACGTGACCTATTACAAGCTACTGGCATTCATCGTGAGCGCGGCGCTCACCGGACTGGCGGGCGCGCTCTACGCCATCTGGGCGCAAACCGCCAGCTCCTCGATGTCGAGCGCCGATCAGACGATCGTCTTTCTCGCCATGATCGTCGTCGGTGGGCTTGGCTCGATCCTCGGCTCGGCGCTGGGCGCGCTCTTCGTCGGCTTCCTGCCGCTGCTGCTGGGACAGGTTCCCTCGCCGCTGATGGTCGGCGGCCTCTCGATTCAGGTCTCGACGCTCACGACCGGCATCTACGGGCTGCTGCTGCTGCTCGCGCTGATCTTCTTCCCCGCCGGCCTGGCCTCGATCGTCGACCGCTTCCGGTCGCTCATAGGGCGGCTCGCGCGCTCAGGAGGCGCCGCATGACGACGACAGCGAACGACACGGCCGTGAATGGCGCGATGTGGACAGCGCGGAAGACCCTGCTGAGCGTGCGGGGGCTAACCGTTCAGTTTGGCGGGCTGGTCGCCATCAACGCGCTCGACCTGACCGTGCGCGAGGGCGAGATCTTCGCGCTGGTTGGCCCCAACGGCGCCGGCAAGACAACGCTGCTCAACTGCGTCAGCGGCTTCGTGCGTCCCAGCGCGGGCAGCCTGACTTTCGATGGCATGGACCTGCTGACGCGCAGCCGCCACGCGCGGGCGGCGCTCGGCATCGGGCGCACCTTCCAGAATGTGCAGCTTTTCGCCAGCATGACCGTGCTCGACAATCTTGTAGCGGCGCAGCATGCCCAGCTTCACGCCTCCGTCTGGGCCAGCCTGCTGCCATTCGGCCCGGCTATCACCGAAGATCGACGGGCGCGGGCGCGTGGCCGCGAGCTGCTCGCGCTGCTCGGCATCGAGCGCTACGCCGAGACGGTCGCGGGAGCCTTGCCTTTCGGCGCGCAGAAGCTGGTGGGCGTGGCCCGGGCGCTGGCGCTGCGTCCGCGACTGGTGCTGCTCGACGAGCCAGCCGCGGGCATGCCGCAGACGGAGGTGGCGCAGTTCGCGGCGTCGCTACGGCGATGGCGCGATGAGCTCGCCGTCACGTTCGTGTTGATCGAGCACAACATGTCGCTGGTGCAGAGCGTCGCCGAGACGGTCTGTGTGCTAGATTATGGTCGCAAGCTGGCCGAGGGAACGCCTGCCGAGGCGCTAGCGAACCCCGCCGTGCTGGAGGCCTACCTGGGCAGCGCCGGAGCGCGGGAGGTGGCCAGTGCTGAAGGTTGACGGGCTGCGCGCTGGCTACGGCGCGCTCGAAGCGCTGCATGACGTCTCGTTCACGGTGGAGCGCGGCGAGGCGGTCGCCATCCTGGGAGCGAATGGCGCGGGCAAGACGACGCTGATGCGCGCGCTGACGGGGTTAATCCGCGCACGCGCCGGAACGATCACGCTGGATGGGCAGCGCATCGAGCGACGCGCGCCGGAGCAGCGGGTGCGCAACGGACTCGCGCTCGTGCCGGAGGGCCGTGAGCTGTTCGGGTCGCTGACTGTGCGCGAGAATCTGCTGATGGGCGCGTTCACTCGCCGCGACCGGAGCGCGCTGGATGCCGAGATCGAGCGGACGCTGGACTACTTCCCACGCCTGCGCGAGCGGCTGAGCGCGCCCGCCGCCAGCCTGAGCGGTGGCGAGGGGCAGATGCTCTCGATTGGCCGCGCGCTGATGTCGCGGCCACAGGTATTGCTGTTGGATGAGCCGTCGCTGGGCCTGGCGCCTTCGATTGTGGATACGGTGTTCGGCGTCATCGCGCGGCTGAACCGCGAGCAGGGAATGACCGTCATCCTCGTCGAACAGAACGCGCGCATGGCGCTCAGCGTCGTCTCGTCAGCCTATGTGTTGCAGGGCGGCTCGATCGCGCTGCAGGGGACCACTGAGAGCCTGACGCACGATCCATCTGTGCAACGACTCTACCTCGGCGTTGGCGTCGAAGCCGCGCCAGCGGAGACCGCCGCGGCGACAGCGAGCATGTTACCTGCCGCCGCAGCAGCCCCAATGAAGGGAGACAGACCGATGACGAACACGCCTGTGCTATCTGGCATCCAGTCGAAGATGGTCGAGACCCCGCGCCTGCGCACCCATACGCTCTCCGCTGGCGACGAAGCTGGCGCGCCTGTCGCGCTGATTCATGGCAATGTGTCGTCGGCGCGCTTTTTCGAGGAGACACTGCTGGCCTTGCCAACGGGCTATTGGGGGCTGGCGCCCGACCTGCGTGGCTTCGGCGCCAGCGAGACGAAACCCGTCGACGCGACGCGTGGGCTGCGCGACTTCGCCGACGACCTGCGCGCGCTCTTTACCACGTTGGGGCTGACGGGCGAGCGGCGGCCACATCTGGTCGGCTGGTCCATGGGCGGAGGCGTCATCATGCAGTACGCCATAGATCATCCCGAGGATGTCGCATCGCTGACCCTCATCGATCCGATGGCGCCATATGGTTTCGGCGGCACGAAGGACCAGGGCGGAGCGCTGTGCTGGCCAGATGGCGCTGGCTCCGGGGGAGGCACAGCCAATCCGGACTACGTGCAGCGCCTGCGCGACCATGACCGCGGCGAGGACTCGCCGAATTCACCGCGCAGCGTCATGAACGCCTTCTACTTCAAACCGCCATTCCGCGCCGCGCCGGAGCGCGAAGAGGTCTATGTCGATGAAATGCTGCGCATGGCCGTCAGCGACGACAACTATCCAGGCGATACACAGACCTCGGCGAACTGGCCCGGCGTGCGGCCTGGGACGAGAGGCGTCAACAACGCCCTGGCGGCAGGGATGTGCGATCTGGGCGACTTCGCGTCGATAGCGTCCCGCCCAGACGTTCTCTGGATACGCGGCGCCGATGACCAGATCGTGTCAGATACATCCTTCCTCGATTTCGGCACGCTCGGCCAGCTAGGCTACGTTCCAGGGTGGCCCGGTGTCGAGGTCTACCCCTCGCAGCCGATGGTCTCGCAGATGCGCGCAGTGCTCGACCGCTATCAGGCGGGCGGGGGACACTACGAGGAGGTCGTCATCGCCGACAGTGGCCACTCGCCCCACATCGAGAAACCTGAAGAGTTCCGCCAGGCGTTCTTCGCATTTCTCACGCGAGGGCGCTAAACCATTGCTATCGGATTGCCGTTGGCCGCGCATCCACGCCGTGACCACACCGCGACGCTAGTAGGGCGCCGCGCTGGTTCAAGAGTTGGTTCAAGAGATCGTATGGACACGGTGAGTGGACAGCGTACATGGTCGCAGATAGAAAGGGGTCATCATGGCGCATCTCGAAGGCAAGGTCGCGCTCGTCACAGGCGCGGCCAGCGGCATCGGCCTGGCGACGGCGCAGGCGCTTGCGGCGGCTGGCGCGCTCGTGACGCTGGCCGACATCGACGCCGAGCGCGGACAGACCGAGGCTGAGCGGATCACCGGAGCGCTCTTCGTCGCGGTGGATCTCGCCCAGCCAGGTGGCGCGGGACGCGCGGTCGAGGAGACCATCGCGGCGCGCGGCCAACTCGATATCCTGATCAACAACGCCGGAGTGCAGCATGTCGCGCCGATCACCGAGTTTCCCGAGGCGAAGTGGCGGCTGCTGATCGAGTTGATGCTCACCGCGCCATTCCTCATGACGCAGGCGGCGCTGCCGGGCATGTATGCGCGCGGCTGGGGGCGCATCGTCAACGTTGGCTCGGTGCATTCGCTGCGCGCCTCCGCCTACAAAGCGGCCTATGTCGCCGCGAAGCATGGCCTGCTTGGGCTGACGCGCGTGACGGCGATGGAGGGCGCCGAGCATGGCGTCACCTGCAATTGCATCTGCCCCTCCTACGTGCGGACGGCGCTGGTCGAAAAGCAGATCGCCGATCAGGCGCGGGCGCACAATATTCCTGAGTCGGAGGTGGTGGAGAAGGTGATGGTCGCGGAGGCGCCGATTCATCGCCTGCTGGAGCCAGCCGAGGTCGGAGAGTACATCGCCTTCCTCTGCTCGGACGCCGCCGCTGGCGTCACGGGCAGCGCCGTCTCGATCGACTGCGGCTGGACCGCGCACTAGCGCGCGGGGCGCCTGAGGTTATGAGCTTGCAAGACCAGTGTGCGGAGCCGGGTGAGGCATATATGCCCCGCGCGGCTCCGTGCGCCGCTGGCTATCCGTCATCGCTCTGTGCGATGATACCGCAAGCCCGTTGCGCAGGATATCGCTCGCCTGCCAGCGCAGACAGAGCGGCGCGCCTGGATCTGCGCGAGTAGAGGCGGCGATCATCTGGACGATCATCCGAGGACATTACGCGGGCATGAGGTGTTGTGGCGGGAGCGGCGGAGTCAGCGCGAGGAGCGCAGGGCGCGAGGGGCGCGAGGGGCGCGAGGAGATGGCATGGCGGATATTGACGAGGTTCCCACGCGAAATGGCGCCGCGCCGCTCATTCCGGCCACTCCACGCGGAGAAGCGACTCGACGCCGCCTGCTCGACGCCGCCGAAGAGGTCTTCGGCGAAATGGGCTACTACGAAGCCAGTGTCTCCGAGATCACGCGCCGCGCGGGTGTCGCCCAGGGAACCTTCTACATCTACTTCCACTCCAAGCGCGAGACGTTCGTCGAGCTGGTCGAGGATATCGGCGAGCGGCTGCGCGCGGCGACCTCCGTAGCGATCCAGGACACATCTGATCGCATCGCGGCCGAGCGCAAGGGCTTCGAGGCGTTCTTCCGCTTCGTCTATGAGCACCGGCGCATCTATCGCATCGTCGAGGAGGCCGGGCGTGTCGCGCCTGAAGCCGCTCGCGAATACTATCGGCGCATCGGCCTCGGCTACGAGCGCGGGCTGTCCGCCGCGATGAGCAACGGGCAGCTTCGCCCGACGAACGCCGAGGGGGTCGAAGGGCTAGCCTATGCGCTGATGGGCATCGGCCACTTCCTCGCGCTGCGCTGGCTCATCTGGCCGAGCGAGGACGAGCGCGAGCGCGCCCAGAGCGGTGA
Source organism: Ktedonobacterales bacterium (assembly GCA_035642255.1). Lineage (GTDB taxonomy): Bacteria > Chloroflexota > Ktedonobacteria > Ktedonobacterales > JADMIN01 > JAKAIY01. The sequence goes on from DASQSS010000331.1 coordinate 12,939, forward strand.
GGCGTCCAGCCAGCCGCTCGCCGCCATCCCCGACGCCGTCTTCGAAACCGTGATGACCTTCATCGCGCGTGGCCTGGAGGCCGACCACGAGCCGCGATAGCCATAACGGCCCTCGGCGAAGGCGCATGAACCCCACCGGCTCCCGACTCCTACCGCCGCCCAGCCCGACCATCCGTGGAGCGGTTCGCTAGCCCGCTGTGGCTACGCATTTTGACTTATGTCATCTTGTGTGCGACAGTGGAGCAAATCTGGGGGTGGGGAAGAAGGAAGTCAGCCGCGCGACGCGCTGCCCTTCACCGTGACACCGCTCACACGATTCCACGCGGAGGTAGCGCCATCGTGCTCGTCCAGGTCGGTCAATCAGTAGACTCCTTAGACTCGTTCGCCATTCCGGAGAAGATACAGAAACCGCTCACCCGCCGCGAGCTCCTCGGGCTCAATGTCCTGTGGTTCGCGCTCAATTTCGTCTTTGCCGCGCTTCTGCCCATCGTCATCCCCGCGCAAATCCTGCTCTACATCTCCCCCGGAGCGACCGGTAACGGGCAGCAGGCGCTCTTCCTCGGCGCGCTGGCGGCGCTCGGCGCGGTGACAGCCGTGATCGTGCAGCCGCTGGTCGGCGCGCTCTCTGACCGCACCTCGACCCGGCTCGGCAAGCGGCGGCCCTACATCCTCGGCGGCTCGGTTGTGATGCTGGTGGGGCTCGGTCTGCTCGCGTTCACCCATGCCATCGCGCTCTTCATCCTGGGAATGTTCTTCGTGGTGGTGGCGAATACGACCAGCGGCACGGCCTATCAGGGACTCGTGCCCGACCGCGTGCCGCATGCGCAGCGCGGCGCCGCCTCTGGCTACATGGGTCTGATGACGATTCTCGGCACGGTGGGCAGCCTCGCGGTCGCCTCACTGCTGCTCTCGCAGGCGGGCGCGACAGGGCGTGTCGTGCATAACCTGGCGGCAAATATTGCGCATGGCGCGTCACTCTTCTACATCGTCGGCGCATGTCTGGTCGTGGTCGCCGCGGTCGTCACGCTGGTGGCCGTGCGCGAGACACCCTACCCGGTCATCGCGAGTCGCGCCGCGAATGGCAACCGCCGGCAGCGCGCCGCGCGCCTCTGGCTGGAGCCGTGGCGCCACGCCAACTTCACCTGGGTCTTTCTGACTCGCGCCTTCGTCGTGCTCGGCCTGGCGCTCTTCACGACCTACATCGCCTACTACTTCGCCCAGGTCGCGCACGTCGCCAACTTCGTGCAGGCGACGGCCATCAATGCTGTGCTGGCGCTGGGCGGCGCGGTTCTCAGCACGCTCGTCGTCGGCGTCCTCTCAGACCGGCTGCGGCGGCGCGCTCCGGTCGTCTCGATCGCGGGCAGCTTCATGGCGCTGACGGCGCTGGCCTTCGTCGTCGCGCCGGGACGCATCCCGCTCTGGCCGCTCGGCATTCTCTTTGGCCTCGGCTACGGCGCGTATATGAGCGTGGACCTCGCGCTGGCGGTGGATGCCCTGCCCTCGCACCATGACGCGGGCAAGGACCTCGGCCTGTGGAGCATGGCCTCGACATTGCCCGCTGTGCTGGCGCCCGTGCTGGGCAGCGCGGTCATCTTCCTCGCGGATCTCGCCGGACAAACGGCGTTCGGCTATCGTGCGGTCTTTGGGCTGGCGACGGTCTTCCTGCTGCTGGGCGCCGTCTTTGTGCTGAAGGTGCGCGAGCGGCGGCATGCTCACCCTGCGGCGCCAGCCACCACAGCCACCACAGCCGACGCCGGAGAGCCAATGGCGGCGCCGGAAGCGGGGTCTGTACGGGGTCTGTAGCGCCCGCGCAGTAGGGGAGCGGCGTCGTGTGCGGCCTCGTTCTTGCGCGTGAATCGCTGGCCGCACAGAGCGGAGGAGAGGAGCGCGCCAGCGGCATGCCCAACCCATCTGAACAGTTCACCACATCGCCCTCCGAGAAGCCGCGCGACTCACAGCAACCCGCCAGCGACCCTGTGTTCACGTCAGGCGCCGCTCTCGAAGCGCGTCCATCACGCGGGCGGCCAGCCTTTCGCCCGGTGGGCGCGCCAATACGCACGCGCCGCGAACATCGCGGCGAGCAGTCCAGCGCGGCTCCCCGCGTCGGCGTCGAGCCGCGCGCCGGGGCCGAGAAGCGCCCGCAACAGGGGCGGCTCGCGCGACTGGCGTGGACCGTCTTCATCAACCGCGACTTCGCGCTGCTCTGGTGGGGGCAGACCATCTCCAGTGTCGGCGACTATACCTGGGACACCGCGCTCGTCCTCTGGATCGCCAACACGCTGGCGCGCAACCAGTCATGGGCGCCCCTGGCGATCAGCGGCGTCATCATCGCGGCGGCGCTGCCACAGATCGTCGTCGGCCCCATCGCGGGCGTCTTTGTGGACCGCTGGGATAAGCGCAAGACGATGGTGATCGCGACGGCGCTCCAGGCGATCTTCGCCATCTTGCTGATTCCGCCCGTCATCGGCCTGCCCCTGCCGCTGATTGGCAGTACACGCCTGCCAACCTTCTGGGCGCTCGGCGTGATCTATGCGGATGTCGCCCTCATCACGATCTGCTCGCAGTTCTACATCCCGGCGCAGCTTGCGCTGATCAAAGACATCGCGCCCGAGGACAAAGAAGATCAGGCGCAGGAGATGACGCAGGCGATACAGGGGCTGGCTGTCGTTATCGGGCCACCGGTCGCGGCGGCGTTGGTCTTTGGCGTCGGCGTTGGCTGGGCGCTGCTGCTCAACGCCCTCTCGTTCGTTGTCGCCTTCGCCGCCGTGTTCGCTATCCGTGCGCCAGATGCGGCGAGCAGCCTCCAGCCTGGCGAGACGGGCCACTTCTCGCGCGAGTTCCGCGCGGGCATCGGCTACGTGCTGAACCACACGGTGCTGCGAACGATTCTCGTCGCCGAGTCACTGACCTGGCTGGGCTTCGGCGCGCTGCAAACCCTTGGCTACTTCTTCATCACCGAAAACCTCCACGCGACCCCCAGCATGTATGGCTGGTTCGGCGCGGACTTCGGCGTGGGCGCCATCCTCGGCGGCCTGCTCGTGACCTTCGTGGGCCATCGCATCGGCCTGGAGCGGGTTCTGTGGGTTGCGCTGGTCACGTCGGGCGTTTTCGTGATCGTGATGTCGCACCTGACCAGCTTCCCGCTGGCGCTGGTGGCGGCGTTCTTCTTCGGTGTCACGGCGACGGCGATTATCGTTACGGCAGGCCCGCTGGCGATTGACGCGACGGAGCGTCAGTTCATTGGGCGCGTGATGGCCGTGCTCAACCCGGTCGGGCGGCTCGCGGCGTTCCTCTCGGTCATTCTGGCTGGCGCGCTCGTCAGCACTGTGCTGGCCGGATTCCACGCGACAATCCTGGGCATCCATTTCGGACCAGTGGATACCATCTTTACGGGAACCGGATTGCTCGCCGTCGCGGGCGGCGTCTACGCGCGCCTCACCCTACGCCATGCGACACGCGACGCGACGCCCGCGCGCGAAAGTGACCGGCCAGCCGCCCGGACGCTGGACGAGCGCGCCTCAACGTGATGGCGCGGCGACAAGGGACAGGGTCCGCGCATGCGCCTGCTCCAGCGAGTCGCGAACGCACCCTGACGAGCAGGGCAACGTGAGCACTGATACCTCCAGGCGCGCCAGCACAGGCCCCAGAACCGTCTCCACCACGTCTGGCGTGCGTGTCATCAGCACAATGGCATGCCGCTCACGGTACGCTGGCTCGCGCAGGAGGAATCCCAGTAGCGCGACATCGTTTGGCTGGGCTAGCGTGTCGCGTTTCAGATCCACATGCGCCAGCACAAGCGCCGCACGCGTCTCGCGCAGGGTGCGCTCTATCGTCTCATCGACGGGCTCCAGCTGATATGCCGCGTAACCGTTCACGGCAAGCGCGTCCCGGAGCAGTTCGGGATCGCGCGCGTCATTGCTGAGAATCAGCGCTATCGCTGTCAATGGTTGGGGCATTGTCGGCCACCTTTCATCTCAGCCACACGCGTATAGGAGCGTCTGGCGCATGCCACTCGGTCGTTGCGAGGTGTGAACCCTCGCCTCAATCCCTCGCCCAGCGGCGAGAGGCCTTCCAAAACGCCCCTCGCCATACTCCACCATCCGCGCTACAGTCTGCGCTACAGGCTGCGCTACAGGCTCCCGCCTTACTCCTCCGTTCGCGGCGTGGCCCCGCTGGCGCCAGCGCTGGATGTCGCATCCTGCTCTGGGGTCATCGCCGCCGCCAGCTCCAGATAGGTGTGATAGTGCGTTTGCACGTCATGCTGCGCCTCTTCCAGCAGACGCTCGGCGCGCGCGCTGTCACTCTGCTGGAGCATGCGGAAGCGCGTCTCATGGCTCTCGTAGTCCGCCAGCGGCAGCCTGGGCGCTTTAGAGTCGAGCGTGAGCGGACTCTTGCCCTGCTCCGTCAATCGTGGATCGAAGCGATAGAGCGGCCAGTAGCCGGTTTGCACGGCGAGCCGCTGCTCCTGTAGCCCCTGGTCCATCTCGATGCCGTGCGCGATGCAGTGGCTGTAGGCGATCACCAGCGACGGCCCGTCATACGCCTCCGCCTCGATCAGAGCGTTGAGTGTCTGCTGATCGTTCGCGCCCATCGCCACTCGCGCCACGTAGACATAGCCATACGCCATCGCCAGCATGCCGAGGTCTTTCTTCGGCAAGCTCTTGCCCCGCGCCGCGAACTTGGCCACCGCCCCGCGTGGCGTCGCCTTCGACGCCTGGCCGCCCGTATTCGAATAGACCTCGGTATCGAGCACCAGCACGTTGACGTTTTCACCCGAGGCCAGCACATGATCGAGGCCACCATAGCCGATGTCATACGCCCAGCCATCGCCGCCAACGATCCATATAGTGCGCCGCACCAGCGCATCGACGACGCTGAGCAGCTCACGCGCCCGCTCGGTGATCACCGCGTCAGCGCGACCATCCACCAGGACGGTGAGCCGCCGCTTCAACTCGGCCACACGGCCTTGCTGCGCATGAATCGCGGCTGCGCTCGACTGCTCGGCGTTGAGCAGGTCGCCCGTCAGCTCGGCGCCCAGGACGGGCTCCAGCGCCCGCACGAGCGACTCCGCATGAGCGCGCTGCTGGTCAACGGCCAGGCGCATGCCCAGGCCAAACTCCGCATTGTCCTCGAAGAGCGAGTTGGACCACGCCGGGCCACGACCCGCGGCATTGACCGACCACGGTGTCGTGGGCAGGTTACCGCCATAGATCGAGGAACAGCCGGTCGCGTTGGCCACGAGCATGTGGTCGCCGAAGAGCTGGGTCAGCAGCTTGAGATACGGCGTCTCACCGCAGCCCTCGCACGCGCCCGAGAACTCGAAGAGCGGCTGCATCAGCTCGACATTCTTGATGGCGCGCAAGTTGAGGCCATCTGGCTGCACCTCCGGCAGCGTGTCGAAGAAGCTCCAGCGCTCCGCCTCGCGCTCGCGAATCGGCGGCTGCTGCGTCATGTTGATCGCCTTGTGCGCTGGCTCCAGCTTGGCCTTCACGGGGCAGGCGTCCACACAGAGCGAGCAGCCAGTGCAATCCTCAGGCGCTACCTGCAATGTGTAGCGCATGCCGGGGAACTCTTTGTAGCGCGCGTCCACACTCAGGAAGCCCTCGGGCGCGTCCATCAGCTCTACCGGATCATAGACCTTCGCGCGAATGGCGGCGTGCGGGCAGACCAGGAAGCATTTGCCGCACTGGATGCACAACTCCGGATCCCACTGCGGAATCTCCTGCGCGATGTTGCGCTTCTCCCAGCGCGCTGTGCCGGAGGGATACGTGCCATCGACGGGCAGCGCGCTCACGGGAATGCTATCGCCCTCGCCAACGATCATCGGGCCGAGCGTCCGCTGAACGAACGCGGGCGCCTCAGCGGGCGTCGCCGGTCGGCGCGAGATGACCGGCAGCGACACTGGCGTCGCGCGCGTGTGCGCTGGCCGTGCGGACACAGTTCCATTCAAGCTAACCGACCCAGCGGCGGCGCTGGAGGATGACGCGCCGACGAGCGCGAGCGCGACCGGCTGCGCGCTTGGGATGGCGACCTCGTAGAGATGCGCCAGCGCCTCATCGACTGCCTGGAAGTTGCGGCGCACGACCTCCTCGCCGCGCTTGCTGTATGACTTCTCGATGCTGCGCTTGATCTTGGCGATGGCCTGCTCGCGCGGCAGCACACCGCTGATGGCGAAGAAGCAGGTCTGCATGATCGTGTTGATGCGCGAGCCCATACCAGTCGCGCTGGCGACCTTGTGCGCGTCAATCACGTAGAAGCGCAGACGTTTGGCGATGATCTCGTCCTGTGTTTCGCGTGGCAGGCGATCCCACACCTCATCAGGGCCATAAGGGCTATCGAGCAGGTAAACCGCGCCGGGAGCCGCCAGCTTCAGCGTGTCGTAGCGCTCCAGGAAGGAGAACTGATGCACGGCGACGAACTCGGCCTGCGAGATGAGATAGGGCGCCGCGACGGGATGCGGGCCAAAGCGCAGATGCGAGATGGTCACCGAGCCAGCCTTCTTGGAGTCGTAGACGAAGTAGCCCTGGGCGTAGTTGTCGGTATCCTCGCCGATGATCTTGATCGAGTTTTTGTTCGCGCCGACCGTGCCGTCGGAGCCGAGTCCCCAGAAGACGCAGCGCACCGTCTCGGCTGGCTCGATCGAAAACGCGGGATCATAGTCCAGGCTGGTGTGCGAGACGTCATCGTTGATGCCCACGGTGAAGCCGTTGCGCTGCTGCGGGCGGGTTAGCTCATCGAAGACCGCCTTCACCATCGCTGGCGTGAACTCCTTGGACCCCAGCCCATAGCGCCCACCGATCACGCGCGGCTCCGGTGACTGGGCGCCCGTGCGATGGCGCTGGCTGAGCGCGGCGACGACATCCAGATACAGCGGCTCACCGGCGCTTCCCGGCTCCTTGGTGCGGTCGAGTACGGCGATGGCCTGTGTTGTCGTGGGGAGCGCCGCCAGCAGATGCTCCACGGAGAACGGGCGATACAGGTGGACGGTGACAACACCGACCTTCTCACCGTGCGCGTTCAGGTATGCGGCGGTGGTGGCGGCAGTCTCCGCGCCCGACCCCATCAGGACGACCACGCGCTCGGCGTCCGGCGCGCCCTCATACTCGAAGAGGTGATATTGCCGGCCCACCTGCGCCGCGAAGCGGTCCATCGTACGTTGCACAATTGCTGGACACGCCTCGTAGTACGGGTTAACCGTCTCACGTCCCTGGAAATAGACATCTGGATTCTGCGCGGTCCCGCGAATGAAGGGATGATCTGGCGAGAGCGCCCGCGCGCGATGCGCCGCGATCAGCGAGTCGTCAATCAGCGCGCGAATGTCGTCGTCATCCAGCGGCTGAATCTTGGCGATCTCATGCGAGGTGCGAAAGCCATCAAAGAAGTGCAGGAACGGCACGCGCGCTTGCAGCGTCGCCGCATGGGCGATCAGCGCCATGTCGTGCGCCTCCTGCACGGAGCGCGAGGCCAGCAGCGCGAAGCCGGTCGCACGGGCGGCCATGACGTCCTGATGATCGCCAAAGATCGAGAGCGCCTGCGCCGCCAGCGAGCGCGCGGCGACATGGAACACGGTCGCGGTCAGCTCGCCGGCGATCTTGTACATATTTGGCAGCATCAGCAGGAGTCCCTGTGATGCGGTGAAGGTCGTCGTCAGCGCGCCCGCCTGGAGCGAGCCGTGAATCGCGCCCGCTGCGCCGCCCTCAGATTGCATCTCGATGACGCGCGGCACAGCTCCCCAGAGATTCGCACGCTCCTGCGCTGACCAGGCGTCGGCAAGCTCACCCATCGGCGTCGAAGGAGTAATCGGATAGATGGCAATGACCTCGCTGAGCCGGTGCGCGACGCTGGCGGCCGCTTCATTTCCATCGAGGGTGACATAGTGAGATTGCGTGCTCATAGCTGCCTCCGTGGCGGCGCTGGCAGCGTGCGAATGACATCAGAGAAAGAGAGTAGTGCTGGCGCGCTGCGCGCATTGCTGGCCGCATCGTACTGGCGCGCTATCACAGACGCATCACTAACCATGAGCGAAGTGTCACAGCGCGCACACCGACTGGCGCGCCACACGGAGAGCGCGAAAATCCGCGAGTCAGGCTGGCGGGGAAGTGATCTGGCACTGTGAGAGTTTCCTCACGCATTTCTCATATACTCTTACGCTATGCCGTCTACAATGAGGGAACATGACATACAGACAGCCATAGCGCAGAGGCGTGGCGCATCTAGCGAATCAAAGGACTTTCTCCTCATGCAGCACTCCATGAAGAAAGTTGTGGTGGCGGCGCTCATCATCGGCGTCTTTGTGCTCTACAGCTTGATGCATGCGCGAACGATAAGCTCGTTCGCCTCCACGTCGCCCACGACGGATAACTCCACGGGAAGCAACACGACCTCGACCTCGTCCAACTCCTCCAACTCCTCCAACTCCTCCAGCGCATCGAGCGGGACATACAAGAACGGCTCCTACACAGGCAGCGTAGCCGACGCGCAGTGGGGCTACATCCAGGTCAAAGCCGTCATCTCAGGCGGCAAGATCACCGATGTGCAATTTCTGCAATATCCCAATGAGCGTTCACGCTCCGTCGAGATCAACAGCTACGCCGATCCACAGCTGACCCAGGAGGCGATTCAGGCGCAGAGCGCCCAGGTGGACATCGTCTCCGGCGCTACCGACAGCAGTATGGCGTTCATGCAGTCGCTAGGCGACGCGCTCGCGCAGGCGCAGGGATGATCACTCACAGTCCGGCGTCGTCGGAGGAGACACCACGCATGCTCAGGGAGACGCGCCTGATGATGGGCATGCCGATAACCGTGCAGATGGACGACGCCAACGCTACACGAGACGACCTGGACCAGGTCTTCGCCTATTTCCAATACGTGGACGAGACGTTCAGCACGTATCGTTCGGCGAGCGAAGTCTCCCGGCTCAATTGCGGCGAGCTCGCCCCTGAGGACTTCAGCCCCGATCTGCGCGCGATACTCATGCTCGCAGAGACGACCAAACGCGAGACGGGCGGCTACTTCGACATCATGCGCGGTAGCATCTGCGACCCCTCGGGCATCGTGAAGGGCTGGGCCATCCAGCAGGCAGCGGAGCTGCTGCGAGCGCGCGGGCGTGCGAACTACTACGTTGACGCGGGCGGCGACATCGCGGTAGCGGGCTTGCATGCGGGCGCGCCCTGGCGGGTTGGCATCCGCAATCCCTTCAACCGCCAGCAAATCGTGAAGGCGCTAGCCGTGACCGATTGCGGCGTGGCGACCTCCGGCACAGCGATTCGCGGACAACATATCTACAATCCCTTCGAGCCTGCCACGCCCTTGCTCGACATCGTGAGCCTCACCATCGTCGGACCCAACGTTCGCGATGCGGACCGCTTCGCGACAGGGGCGTTCGCGATGGGGCGCGCGGGCATCCGATTCATCGAGGACCTGCCAGGATTCGAAGGATACATGATCGACGCTCAGGGCATTGCGACCTACACCAGTGGCTTTCAGAGGTTTGTACTGCGCGCATGAATACACAGCTCTCACCCTTGCGCTTCGTTGATGGCTTCCTCGATCGCATCACGATGTATCGGCTGCTGCTCTATGTCCTGCTGGCCTACATCGGGGTCGCGGCGCTGCTCGCGTTTGCGCATCTGCTCGCGTTCTCGCCCGTTGCGCTGCTGGCGTCTACGGCCTTTCTGGCGCTGATCTGCTGGGCGGCGAATACGCTGCTCGCCTGGGTCTTCCGCGTCCCGACCAACATCGAGTCGGCCACGATCACGGCGCTGATTCTGGCGCTCATCATTGACCCGGCGAAAAGCGGCAATGACTGGCAGTTCCTCGGCTGGGCGGCGATTCTGGCGATGGCGAGCAAGTTCGTCCTGGGCCTCTGGAACAAGCACATCTTCAATCCCGCCGCCATCGCGGTCGTCATCACGGCGTTCGCGCTGGGC
>DASQSS010000332.1:0-8688 GCA_035642255.1 Ktedonobacterales bacterium
TGGCAGAAGACGACCCTGGAGCTCCAACGCGCCCGTACCCGGGAGATTTCGCAGGAAATCGCCTGCCACGCGCCAGATCGCAGCTGCGGGATGGCCTGATGGAGCTGCGCGTCGAGCCAGCGCGCATCAACCTGAGACGCCGACCACATGCCACTTCGCATTACCTGGCTCTCCTCTCGGCCGTCCGCTCGCGCATCCTGTCACGCATCCTGTCGCGTCTGGTTGCGATGTGCTGGAATGCGGCGCACATCAGGCGTCATTCCTGACTGCGGCCAACAAGTCGCCTAATGGAAAGCGAACGACAAGCAAGGTCGGCGCCCAACTCACCCAATCCGCGCCACTTGAGCGACATGCCCTGTCTTGGGTATCGCGTCTTTGCCTTCGCCGCAGTAGATTCCAGCCACTCCTGACGCATGATATGATGCGTGTCATATCGTCGCAGTTCCCGTTGTGACTCCCAGGTTGTGACCGCTGGCGCGTCGACCCTCGCTTGTTCCCTGGCAGTCCCTCAGGAGGTTCCCATGCCACCCGACCACGCGCATACCGCCGCATATCTGGACTATACCGGTCGTGATGATGTCCTCAGCGGAGGCGTCAGGATGATTCCCATCCAGACGCCGAAAGGGACCTTCCGCGTCTGGACGAAGCGGATCGGCAATTCCCCTTCCATGAAGGTGTTGCTGCTCCACGGTGGGCCGGGAGGCACGCACGAATACCTGGAAGCCTGCGACAGCTACTTCCCGGCTGCTGGCATTGAATACTACTATTATGATCAGCTTGGCTCTTACTATAGCGATCAGCCGGATGATCCGGACCTGTGGGACGTTCCGCGGTTCGTCGACGAAGTGGAGCAGGTACGGCAGGCGCTGGGATTGGACCACGAGAACTTCTATCTGTATGGCCAGTCCTGGGGCGGCGCGCTGGCGATCGAGTATGCCTTGAAGCATCAGCAGCGCCTGAAGGGCCTGATCATTTCCAACATGATGGCCAGCATTCCACAGTACAACGAGTACGCCCGTACAGTGCTGATGCCCGGAATGGATCAGGCCGCGCTCGCCGAGATTCAGCGGTACGAGGCGGCGGGAGACTACGAGAATCCGCGTTATATGGAGCTGCTGTTGCGGCAGCACTATGTCTACCATGTGCTGCGGATGCCGCCGGAGGAGTGGCCTGAACCGGTCAACCGCATGTTCAAGCACCTCAACCCGGCCATTTATATTCCTTTGCAGGGCCCGAGCGAGCTGGGCGCCAGCGGAAAGCTTGTTCACTGGGACCGCACGGCGGACCTCGGGCAGATCGAAGTCCCGACGCTGACGATTGGCGCGCGGTACGACACAATGGACCCGAAACATATGGAGTGGATGGCGTCCGCTGTGCAGCGTGGCCGGTACCTCGACTGCCCCAATGGCAGCCACTGCGCGCTGTATGATGATCAGGACATCTACTTCCGCGGTCTCATCCAGTTCATTCACGATGTCGACGCGGGCCGCTTCTGACCAACTGCTGACCAGCCTATGACCAGACGCAGATGAATCTGCCCAAAAGCGACAGCCTCGCGACCCATCTGAGACGCCGCGCCGTTCGATTGATGGACCGCGTGACGTAGTGCGTCTGGGCGCTAACGGGTAGCCGCGCTGGGCATCGGCAGTCGAACTGGACCTTCCCGCTGCTCACGAGGGACCGCAAGACCGGGCATCCATGCCTCCACACGGCGCTGTACTGCCTCATGGGAATGTGGCGTCACGAGCGCTCTCACCCCCGCTCCCTTCTCGCAGCGGGCGAGGGGGACGCGCTGCCACGCTCCCACAGAGCGAGGGTTGGGATGAGGGTTGACGCCCCGCCAACGCCCCAGCCAGGCGGAATATCATCTCCCCCGTTGCACTATGGCTCAGACCAAGGGCCAAACATCTGGCTTGGGCCGCCAGCTTGACACTGGAGCGACTTGCCCGGCGAGACTATCCCGACCGCTCCACGCCCTGGTCGTTCGGCCAGGCATTGCAAAACGGTTCCTAGGCAAATCGTCCGGTTGAAATAAATGTTCGACATGGCGTACACTCTGCCTCGTGCGCTCGAAAAGGCGCCGCTTCACGCTCCCTCGGTTGGAATGGTGGAGCATGTGACGAGCGTACAAGTTGAGGAGGACCAGAGAGCATGGCGAACCGCGAGTTTACCATAGCGGATGAAGTTCACTACGACCGGCGCGGCCCTATCAGGTGGATCATTTCGCATGTGCTGCGCTATAAAGGCTACCTGGCCATCTTCATCGTCGGCACCATCCTCTCCCAGGTATTGACCGCCATCATTCCCAATCTGATCGGCTCCGCGTTCAACGAGATCGTGCGGCCGCATCCAAGCCTGAGCGCGCTCGGCGGCCTCGCGCTGCAGACGCTCGGCGTGGTGGCGCTGCTCTTCTTCACGGGGCCAGCGGGTGTCTTTGGCAGCGAAGTGATCGCTCAGCGACTCGAACGCGACACGCGCGACGAGCTGTATCTGAGCCTGCTCGCCAAGAGTCAGACCTATCACAATCGCCAGCGCGTCGGCGACATCATGGCCCGCGCCACCAACGACGTGCGCCAGCTCAACCCGATGATCAACCCGGGCGTGAGCCTGATTCTCGATTCGACCAGCGCGCTTGTCATCCCAATCATCTTCATCGGCTTCATTGACTGGCGTCTGCTGCTGGCTCCGCTGGTTTTCACCGCGTTCTACATCGTCGCCGTGCGCAATTACACTCGACGGCTCACGCCCGTTACGGCCGCCATGCGCCGCCAGTTTGGCCTGATGAACGCTGGACTGGAGGAGACGATCACCGGCATCGAGGTCGTCAAATCCACCGGGCAGGAGGAGCAGGAGCAGCGCAAGTTCACCGAAAACGCCAGCGCCTATCGCGACTACTACGTCAAGAATGGCGAGATTCAGGCCCGCTACCTGCCGCTGCTGCTGATCGCCATCGCCATCGTCGGCGGCTTCCTGCAGGCGCTGTGGCTCTTTGGGCACGGACAGATCTCGCTGGGCCAGCTCATCGCGTTCATGGGACTGATGGCGCTGCTGCGGTATCCAAGCTTCATCTCGATCTTCACCTATTCGCTGGTGCAGCTGGGCATCGCCGGAGCCAACCGCATCCTCTCCGTCATGCGCGAGGAGACCGACCTGGACGAGAACACAGCGGGCTACAGCGCCGAGATGCGTGGCGAGATCAGCTTCGAGGGTGTCAGTTTCGCCTATGCGCAGGGTGGCCCGTGGGCGTTGCGCGATGTCTCGCTGCATGTAGCGCCGGGTCAGACCGTCGCCATCGTCGGGCAGACTGGCAGCGGCAAGACGACGCTCACCAAGCTGGTGAATCGCACATACGAGGTGACAGAGGGGCGTGTGCTGCTCGACGGCGTGGACGTGCGCGAATGGAGCCTCGACAGTTTGCGCTCCCAGATCGGCGCCATCGAGCAGGATATCTTCCTGTTCTCGCGCTCCGTCGCCGATAACATCGCTTTCGGGCTGGGTGAGCATGTCACGCGCGAGCGCATCATCGAGGCGGCGAAGCAGGCGCAGGCCCACGACTTCATCATGGGCTTCGAGCACGGCTACGATACCGTCGTCGGCGAGCGTGGCGTCACGCTGTCCGGTGGGCAGCGCCAGCGGCTTGCCATCGCGCGGGCGCTGCTGGTCAACCCGCGCATCCTGGTGCTCGACGACGCCACCAGCGCGATTGACAGCGCCACCGAGGACGCCATCCAGCAGGCGCTGCGCGCGGTGATGAAGGACCGCACGACGCTGCTGATCACGCCACGGCTCTCGCAGATTCGCTGGGCCGATCAGGTCGTCATGCTGCGGCGTGGGCAGGTAGTCGCGGTCGGCTCGCATGAGGAGCTACTCAAGAACAGTGATCTCTATCGGCGTATCTTCAGCCACTACGACAGCGCGCGGCCTGATGCCGTGACCGCCACAGTCGAGTAGCCAGGCGCCCGAGTAGGCGAATGGTGGCATACGACGCTCGGCCTTGCGAGGCCAGAGCACGCCAGAGCGCGCCGGACGTCGGCCAGAGGGCCACGAGGCGCGAACGAAGGGGAATACCGTGGGCTTCATCATGGACGGTCTGGACGCCGAAGCGTACGACCGCGTCTATAAAGATAGCGATCTGGTGCGGCGCATCCTGAGCTACTTCCGGTCACAGGGGCGCACAATGCTGCTGGTCGCCGGTATGACGTTGCTGGCCTCGCTGCTCGACGCCGCGCTGCCGATTCTCATCTCACATGGCATTGACCTCTACGCCAGCGACCGCGGCCTCACATCCATCGCGGTCATCGTCACGGTCGTGTTGCTGGCGGGCGCGCTCTCGTGGACCTTCAACTTTGTCCGGCAGGCGAACACGGCGCGGGCGGTAGGCGCCGTCGTGCTGCGGCTGCGCGAGGACGCCTTCGCCGCCACGCTCGCGCGCGACATGTCGTTCTACGACGAGTATGCGTCCGGCAAGGTCGTCAGCCGTGTCACCTCCGACACCGAGGACTTCGCGACGGTCGTCACGCTCAGCCTGAACCTGATTAGCCAGATCCTGCTGGTGGCGATTGTCGCGGGCGCGCTCTTCTATATCAGCACATCGCTGGCGCTGATCGCTGTGAGCATCGCGCCGGTCTGCTTCATCGTCGCGCTGGCCTTCCGCCGCATCGCTCGCGTCACGACCCAGCGGGCGCGGCGGGCGCTGGCCAGCGTCAACTCGCTCGTGCAGGAGACGATGAGCGGCATCTCGGTCGCGAAGAGCTTCCGCCAGGAGCACGCGATCTATGGTGAGTTCACCACCGTCAATCAGCGCTCGTACGCGGTCAACCTGCGGCAGGGCCTGACGTTTAGCGCCATCTTCCCACTGCTCAACACCATCGCTGGCCTCGGCACGGTGATGATCATCTACTTTGGCGGCATACAGGTCGCCAGTCATAGTGTCTCCGCTGGCTCCTGGTATCTCTTCGTCTCGGCCATCGAGCTGTTCACCATCCCGCTCACGGGCATCGCCAGCTTCTGGAGCCAGTTCCAGCAGGGCCTGGGCTCAGCGGAGCGCGTCTTTGCGCTGGTGGATGCGACGCCGCGTGTGCAGCAGACGGGCGACGAGGCGGTATCCGCAGTGCGCGGTGAGATCACGTTCGAGCGTGTCAACTTCGCCTACACACCCAATGAGCCGGTGCTGACTGACTTCTCGCTGCGCATCCCCGCCGGGCAAACGGTGGCGTTGGTGGGCCATACGGGCGCGGGCAAGTCCACGCTGGGCAAGCTGGTCGCGCGCTTCTACGAGTTCCAGGCGGGACGCATCCTGATCGATGGGCGCGACATTCGCTCACTCAATCTGATCCAGTATCGACGCCATCTGGGAGTCGTGCCTCAGCTTCCGTTCCTCTTCAACGGCACGATCTTCGACAATATCAAGTATGTGCGACCAGACGCGACCGACGCTCAGGTGGAGCAAGCGGCGCGGCGCGTGGGTGGCGGCGACTGGCTGGAGGCGCTGCCCAATGGTCTGCAAACGGAGGTGGGTGAGCTGGGGCGCGGCCTCTCGCTGGGGCAGCGGCAGCTCGTCGCGCTGGCGCGGCTGATGTTGCAGCGGCCAGCCATCCTGATTCTGGATGAGGCGACCGCCAGTGTGGACCCGCTCACCGAGGAACAGATTCAGGAGGGGCTGGATGAGGCGCTCTCTGACCGCACGGCGCTCGTCATCGCGCACCGGCTCTCGACGGTGAAGCGCGCCGACCGCATCCTCGTGCTCGATCATGGGCGCATCGTGGAGGAGGGCACGCATGATGGGCTGCTCGCGCGTGGCGGCCGCTACGCTCAGCTCTACAACACGTACTTCCGCCACCAGAGCGCCGACTACGTCCCTGGCAGCGGCTTCGTCGCGGTGGCCGAGGGCGCGCCACTCGCTCTTACGGACGGCGTGGTGGGATAGGTGAACCCCAGGGTAGGAGGCGCGTGACACAGTCAGGCGTCACGCGCCTCCTACCCGTATACGCCTGTATACTATCCGAATGTCTCTGCGCTCAGACGGCGCTCGTTACCCTGCTGGAGATGCTCGGCTCCACGCGATCCGTGTCACCTGCTGCTCGCTGTCCACCCCGCTGGCGTGTCCCGCGAACCAGCAGCGCAATGATCATCAGGTGGACGATGAGGAAGACCGGGACACCATATGTGGGGATGAGCCATCCCACTCCCAGATGATAGTTCGTCGCGACGTTGATGCGCAGCCCCTGGGCGATCACGTTCGCGAAGTCCGCTATCCCTTCAATGGTAAACAGCCAGACGAGCGCGAGCGCGCCGCGCCACCTCAGCCGCAACGCCACCAGTGAGGCGAACGCCAGCGCTACGGCGAGCATGTCGCCAGCTGCCTCTGGGATGGCGAAGGTGGCTGGCAGTGAAGCGTCAACGAGCGTCGGCACGAGGAACAAGAGCCCCACGGTGCGGAAGGTGTGGAAGAGCAGTAACGGGGTCAGCGCCTCGACCAGCGGTCGCTCCTTCAGGCGCGGGTAGATGAGCCAGCGCGCCAGCAAGCCAAACGACACCAGGCTCAACGTGGCCTGCGTCGCGAAGATGATGGTTGCGAGCATGGAGTCCTCCTGGGGGTCAGCGATGGCTGGCCCAGAGAGCCGGAAATCATGGAGAGTGGTGGTCACATCGATCACCACCCGATCAAATACGTGTAATTACACCTACTTGAGACGAAGCATGCGGCTTCATATGTCGACGTCATCGACGTCATCGATGGCGCGACACTCCTCCACTTCGATCAGCGGGAAATCGCATCCCTGACGACACGCTATGAGGCGGTGTCTTTAGCGCTGGGCGATCACGACGAGACGCTCCAGGTCAGCGCGCAGGCGCGCCCATTCGCCCACGCCCAGCCCACTCTCTATTAGGGCTGCCTGCGCTCCGCGCCAGAGCGGCAGCGCTTCGCGCAGGGCGTCGCCGCCCGCATTGGTCAGGCGCACGATGCGCGTGCGGCGATCGCGCCCAGGAACGACCGCAACCCATCCCGCCGCCTCCATCGGACGCAGGTCGCGCGCCAGCGTCGTGCGATCCATCACGAGCTGCTGCGCGAGCGACGAGATTGTCGGCTCACCCATCTCATCGATGACCATGAGCAGCGTCAGTTGCGTCGCGCGCAGTCCACAGGGTCGCAGCGCATCATCGTACAACCGTGTGACGGCGCGAGCGACCTTGCGCGTGTTGTAGCATACGCACGCTTGCGCTGGCCCTTCCGGGCGAGCGGAACTGTCCAGGCGCGCGTGGTCATGAGAGGCTGTGTTCATAATTAGGAGTATATGCACGTATTTGGCCGGTGTCAAGAGGAGGAGAC
Source organism: Ktedonobacterales bacterium (assembly GCA_035642255.1). GTDB lineage: Bacteria > Chloroflexota > Ktedonobacteria > Ktedonobacterales > JADMIN01 > JAKAIY01. The sequence goes on from DASQSS010000332.1 coordinate 7,331, forward strand.
ATATACATGCGTCAACAGCGCGAGCCGGACAGCCACATGCCGACCTGCCCGCGCTGTTGATGCGCCATATATCTACAGTGTTATACGTCGTTATACGTCCGTGTCGGAGCTTGTCACATCCGCGTCGAGGACTGGCACGACCACTGGTCCCGCGTCTGGCGCGTCGCCCATATCGAGGACTGGGAGGACTGGCGCGAGCGGCTCGCCAAGCGCTCGCGGCGCATTGAGATCACTGGCAGGTCTCTCGGTCAGCGACTCACTCGCCACGGACGGAGTCGCGTCACCATCGCCTACGAGCATTGGCGGCATGAGCGGCGCATCGACTCCAGCGGCAGCCTGGCCGACCAGGCGCGACTGGACGCGTCGGCGCAAGGTGAACATCGCGACGGTGAGCAGCAACGCCACGAGCAAGAGCGCGCCAAACATCGACAACGCCCAGATCGGCGGCATGGCCGCAAGCGCGCAGGTGATGGACGTGCAGCGCGCAGGCACAGCTGCCGTGTCAGGCAGAATCGCCTCGTTGGACGCTGGCGGCGCAGGTGTGGGCGACGGGCGCGCCCGAGGCGGCGTCGCGGTAGGCAGCGGCGTCGGCATTGGCTTGGGCACGGCCTTCGGATGTGGCTTGGGCAGCGGCTTCGCGCTGAAGACATGCACAGGCGGCGGTGGTGGCGGCGGATTCGTTGGCATAGGCACGATTGCGCCCGAATAACCAGTCGGAGTCGCTGGCCATCCGCTACTCGCTTCACCGGCGATGAGCGCGCCATACTGGTTGAACTCCCAGTCGGAGACATAGGAGGTCGAGGTCACGTTTGTTGGCGCGCCTGCCCCATTGACGTATCCGAGCGGAGAGACATAGACATAGTGGCCGATCCAGAGATGGTTGTAAAGCGCTGGCACATACGTGTATGGCCCAACTGATGGGTCGGGGTCAAATGGATATGCGCCATACTGGTTGGCGGCGTATGGGTACTTGAAGTACTGCGCGAACCCCAGATCCGTCGAGCCGCCCAGCCAAACCGACAGCGGGACGACTTCGTGCATCGAGCTCTGAATGGCTGAATTCGACGCGGCGCTGCCCGGGTCCCACACATGAATCGCCGTGATGCTGCCGGGATCCGTCAGCGGATTGCTTTTGGCTTCCACCCCTGAGACGATGACCGAGTGCTGGCCGTGATCCACGAACACGCTGATGGGCTGTCTGTACGTAAGGATGTCATGGACGATCCACTTCGTCGCATCCCAGGCGCCGTTGGTGTCCACGACCGCATGATATTGTGTGCCCGTCACCTCTGTCAGGCCATAGGCAAGCGAGCGCGGATCTGTGCCGAAGTCTTGCGCGATGTCAGCTGTCACGCCGG
>DASQSS010000333.1:0-12785 GCA_035642255.1 Ktedonobacterales bacterium
GTCGATATGGCCATCGTCCTTACAATTTGGGATGGGGCCACCATCACTGCAATGTAGTCGTCAAAGACGCAGGCCTCGACAATACGCTAGAGTGGATGAGTGAGGTGGTGGACAAGAATGCTCGCGCTGGCTACATCACACCTAAGAGGGGTTGAGTATCAGTGCTTCCTCTTGCTCGCGACTTCTTGGCGGGCCTTTTGATAGTGCGGGGCAGTTGGGCGAGCTTGAGGTTAGTGGCTGCTTCCCATAGAGTCTTTGGTGGCTCTGCGGCCTCGGCAACGAGCCGTTTAGCAATTCTTCCGGTCCAGCGGGTGTCAATCTCAATAGCAATAGCCCTGCGCGCAAGCCGTATGGCAGCCAGCGCTGTATTTCCCGACCCGGCAAAACAGTCGAGAACGATGTCTCCAGGAAATGTCGTCGCTTCTATGGCATGTTCTAACATTTCAATGGGCTTCTCTGCGGGGTGTTTGCCCGCATATGGACGCACAGATGGAAAGGTCCAGACGTCAGTGAACTCTTTCGTTGCATCGACATAGAAGGGGCGAATGACGTCCTCATATTCTGGCATAGTCTCGACTTTTCCCGTAGCCAGAATGACTTCGCAGAGTTTCCTATACTGTTCGCGGCTTGGAATATTGCGGCCCGTCTCCCAGTTCGAGACTGCGCCGCCGTGATTTACCTTGCCATATGCGCCTGTCAGCTCGGTTAAATCATGGCCTGACAAACCAGCTTTCAACCGCATTGCCTTCAGAAAGTTGCCGAAGTATGATCGATGGAGGTTACCCGGCGTCGCTGGCTCCGCAAATATGACACGCTCACTGTGCGCGTACCACTGACGTAGCGCCTCCTTTCGCATTTTTTGCTTCCAGCCATCAAAACCGGGATCGTTGGGCTTCGTCCAGACAATATGCGAGAGTATGTTGAACTCTTCGGAGAGCTGAACTTCAATTCGAGCAGCCATTTCAGAGGCACAAAAACAAAAAATGGAGCCATTTGGCCTCAAAATGCGCTTCCATTGGGTGACGTATTCGTGAAACCAACGCAGATATTCCTCATCACTTTCAAATGATGTGTCTCCAGTGATGTTGCGCTTCTTTGTAATATGGTATGGCGGATCTGTAAGAATAAGGGACACGCTGTGAGATGGTATATTCCTTATGGCCGATAGAGAATCCGCCTCGACCAACAAAGCGCTGTCCGTGCCGCACTTTACGTTCAACGAAAGCGCTGCCGCAATTTGTTCAAAGTCAGATGCCCGGGTCATCAGCTACCGGCCTTTCCATCGCTTCGTTGTTTCTCCAGATAAATCCGCACCGCTTCGCGAACTACCCAGGCCAGCGAAACACGCTTCTCTCGCGCAATCCCTTCGAGTTGGTCATAGTCCTCCCGAGGAAAACTAATCGATGCTCGTAGAGTTGTCGCATCGCTATCTATAGATTTGTTCTTTTCGTCGTCTCTCTTCTTGGCAGTCACAATTATAGTCCCCTAGTTCACCATTTTACACCATATTGATGAAACTACAAGCGTACTAAGCTAATACACCCTGTTCTGAATCGGACGCGTTGAGGAAGGAAAAGGTGACAAAGCGGTAACGCGCTACCGCATCTTCTTAGTACCCCTCGGCAGCGAAGGGTGGCGGACAACGCGGTGATTCTCCCGTTCTAGATCTAGTGAAGGCAATCCAGCAATCTTACTGGCTCCCCGCTGCTGGAGAACTGGCGTTGGTGGCTCCAGCGCCTTGACCTGGCTACCATCCTGGCTGTGCTATACTGCCGACCGGACGGCAAGCCGCTACCACGTGGATGTGATGGCGCAATGTAGAAGGAACGAGGGAAAGTGGACAATACCAGTACGGAATTTACCTTTCACTTTGACCTGTCTATACCAAACGAGGACCGGAACACACTGCTTGGCGAGTTGAGCGCGCCTGATGTCAGCGCTCAACTCGCCATGTATGGCGCTGGCCCCATGGAAGAGGTAATGGCGGCGGTCACTATCATCTCGACAGCCATCAGCATGGGTCAAATTGCCAAGCTCTTCGCGAACAAGGTGATCCAGTGGCGTAACCGCATGCGACAGAAGGGAATCTCAACAAGACTCCGTATCGAGCGTCCAGGCACCGGATCCATCAACCTAGAGATCGATGATGATGAAACAGTAGTCGTCTTTATCACGAAACAGCTGATCTCAACACAGCAGATCGGGCAACACGAAGAGATCCAGAGCGCAGACACTTCGCACGAGCAGGAATAGACAATGCGCTTACCGCTACCCTGCTATGTCGCTCTGTTGTCTGTGTTCGCGGTTGGCTTCCTTCCGACTTTACATAGCATTTCGATGTTATGCGCTTATTGGCAAGGAGGCCTATTCGACATGGATGTAGATGATGCTGAAGTTATGTGGGCTCACGTACCATCCCCTTGGAAAGGTCATCTTATCGCCGTTTAGTTGATTGTTATGTCTGGTTGCTTTTTCACGCGGAGGCGCGGCACCCACCCGCTCTTCACCGTCAGGTTCAGCGTGGTGTTGGACGGGTGGTACGCGCTGCGCCTGCTCGTCATAGAGGCGGTCGGTGATCGCGGCATCGCGCTGCTCGGCTCGCCGCGGCACAGCGCTCCTTGTCGAGTCCTGTGTCCCGAGACGCAGCCCCGACGCCCGCGCCACCCTCTGCGCCTTCTCCGCACGTTCTGCGCCCGCTCTCGCGCTCCTTCGACAGGTCGCGCATTTCCCCACGCCTTCCACCGCGTGCTCAAGCTCGCCCGCACGATCGCCGACCTGACTGGGGCTGAGACGATCGCCGCACGTCTCCCCTGTCTCTCCCGATACCTTATCTCGCAAAGCCACTCGCTTTTTTCCTACGCACACGCGCTGTGACACGAACACCGTTCTCGCTGCCTGCTCGTAGCGCGAATTCCCGCTACGCCGCTCGCTGGTTTAACCTGCGAGCTGGCGCGTTTCTTCCTCTCGCTCCTCACCCGCACACGCAGGCGCGCCGCAGAGCTGCGCCAGAAGGTGCGCGCGGACGTCGCGATAGGTCCGTGGTTCACATTGTGGCGCGATGCTGGCCGCGTCGCCTGCGGAGGGCGCTTCCCAACTCTCGCCGCTCACCGTCAATCCTTCCCCGTCCTCGACGCTCTCCGCGCGAGTCAGCAAGAACCGGCCATCCGTCAACTCCACGATCCAATAACAACTGTCGTCTTCGCGGGAGCCGAGGGCCACTGCGTAGACGTGGGCGAGATCAGCCAGGGTGTATCGCGTAGATCCCATCGATTCCTCATCGCTCGCCTCCAAATAGGCGCGTAGCTCGGCCTCGACCTCGGCAAGGCCCAGGGGCGTCATCATCGTTCCCTCCTCGCATCGCATTAGTCGTCTGTCTCATTGTCCGCTCGCCGTCTGATTCTTCTCTAGGTTTTCCTGATGCGCTGTCTTGCGCTGTAGTCTCTCCGCCCCTTCCAACCCCCAAGCGAGCGCGGCAGAACGGGCGTCTGGGTCGGCCATCACGGCTTCCCACGCTTCCCGTTGCGGCGCGGTCCAGTGCGCCGGGACGGTGGCGGGTTCGTTCCTTAAGCACGTCGCCACGTACCGTGCCGAGGCCGTCAATTCCAACTTCACTGTGGCTGGAAGGGAACTTGACTCCCAGAGCCATCGCGCTTGCCGCTCGCGACGGGCAGCCCACTCACCGTGTTGACGCCGCTCGCGCTTGTCTTGCTTCCCACTCATTGGTTTCTTGTCTCCTCTTCCTGATCTTCGTTCGCCTCGTCCGTTACATCCGTTACGCTGTAGGGGGACGCCATATAACCGTCTTCCGCTCTGGGCCCTGGCTAGACCAGGGTTTAGACAACCGTAGCGGCGGTTATATGCCGGTCGCGCCGGTTATATTCCACCCCCTTCGGTTATAGCGGTTCTATCGGTAACGCGGGTATCGGCGCTCGCCCGTGCGGACTCGATTTCCGACAGCCGCTCGGCTGCTACGAACGCTGACCCTTTCCGGCATAGAACCGCTATAACCGCTATAACCGCTATAACCCGCGTAACCGGCATATAACCGCCTCGTAACCGGTGATACACCCTGAATAGAACGGGGCTAAAGCCCTTTTCGGCGGTCCGCGCGTTCCCCTCACAGTGCGAGTCGGCGCGGGACGTTGCTTTGCTTGTCATACGCCACTCCCAGCCGCCACAGCGGAGATACCCTCCGGCGTCAGCGTGTACACGCCCGATTCCCCCGCCTCGACCAGATGCTCTTGGGTGCAGAGTCGATGGAGCATTTGTTTGCACGTCTCGCGTTTGATGCCCGATACCTGCGCGACTCCCGCCGGGGTCAAGCCATCCGCTCCCGCGTTGACGAGCGCGCAGAGAATGCTTTGGCGCGTACTCGGCGGCGCCGTGACGCCGGGCATCCACAGGAGTGTTTCCGCGTCGTCTTGGAGCTTCACCGGGTCGTTGTCGTCCAGATCACGCCCCCGGCGAAAGAGGGTCATCACCCCGGCGACGCGCTTCATCACCAAGATGGTGTCGGCTCCGGCAGTAATGCCGGTCGTATCTTGGATGAAGTCGATCTCCTCGCCGTCAATCTGGGTCTTGGTCTTGGTCGTGTGGGTCGTCACCAGCACGTTCGTGTCGTGCTCGCGCGTCCAGGTCGCCATCGCGTTGGAGTCGGCGTAGTCTTTGTTGTAGCCCGCGCTCTCGCTGACGCCCCGAAAGAGCGGCCACGAGTCAATCAGAATCGCGACCGTCTCCGGATACGCCGCTAGCAACTCGCCCAGATACTCCAACCCACCCTGCGCCATCGTCGGCCACTCCAGATGGAGATGGAAGCGTTCGGGCCAGTACGCATCGTTGGGGAACATCTGTTGAAACCGATGTTGATAGCGCGCTTGCGTATCTTCGAGGCCGACCAGATGCACATCGCCGTGCACGACGAGCTGCTGGCCGAGCACGGAGCCGCCGAGCGTCGCGACCTGATAGCCGACCTGCATCGCCAGCGTGGTCTTGCCCGCCTTGGGTCGCCCGCCGAGCAGGGTAAAGCCGTGCGGAATGTATTGTGGTACCAGGTACGGCTTATGGGTGATGACCTTCGTGCGGAGCTGTTCGCCGTTGATTTGCTTGGCGCGCCAGTCGAACTTCCCGTCGCTCACCGCGTGGCCGTGGCCGTTGTTGCCATTGCCGTTGGCGTCGCACGGCAGGTCAAAGGGAATGTCGAGCGGTCGCCCGGTGTAGGCGCTTTTGGCCGTGTCGTGCGCCTCACGCTGCGTGAAGGGGTGGTTAGGATTACGCATCTGCGTCCACCTCCTCACGGAAGGCGTCCACCCAGACTTCGACATTGCGCTTCGACAGGCCCAGGCTGCGGAGTTGGCGCGCGAGCCAGAACGCGGTGTTGTTGCGTCCCCAGCCCTGCTCACGGACCTGGTAGAGCGCCTTGCTGTAGCGCCGCTCTGCGACCCGATGAATCCCTTCATAGGAGGCGCCGGGGATGGTGAAGCCGTCGTCGCCCCGGTCGTCGTCGTCCTGCGCGCGCTCGCGTGGCGCGTCGAGCGTCGCTAAGACCGTCTCCGGCAGGTCCACGAGCGGACACTCCCACGGCGCGTGACCGGGGAGCCAGCGATAGGAGCGTCGCGAGACGTGGAGGGAGGGGGCAACAATGACCAACGCGCCTTCAGCCTTCAGCTCAATCCCCGGCGCATAGCTCGCACGGCTGGCCAGTCCGCCGAGGGGATTGCGGGCGCCGACGTGGTAGCCGCCGCCCCCCGTCTGCTCCGTCAGGGTGTTCTGCGGCCAGCCGAGCGCCCAGAGCGCATCGAGCGTCCCGCCGTGGCGCGGGTCTACGTCGGCGAACACGACGCCCGAACGGTTGCCGGTCAACAGGGCGATGTTCGCGTGGGGGTCGTTGCGCCAGAGCCGCGCAATCGTCGCGGGGTCGTCGGGGCCAGGGACCGCTGTCGGGTTCCATGCGCCCATCGGGTGTTTGCCCGGCATCGAGCATTCGACGCCGCGTGGGCAAGAACAGCCCAGGGCATCGCCATAGCGGACGGGCCAATAGGCCGGGCGAACGCACCAGTTGAACTCAGTGCGATAACGCAAGGCGTGCTCGCCTGTCGGCGAGGTCTGCGCGATACGAGACGTGGTATCCACGTCAACGCTCCTCACGCGAGGAAGGGTCTGCGGCGAGGTCGAGCCTCTCAAGGTGAGGCTGCGCTACCGCGCCAGGATCGGCTCCTTCCACTCGCTGGGATGAAGGTTGCTGGGTAGCTCGCGTACTTGATCTTCTTCATATGCTTCACCGGATACGGTGTAATTTTGGTGCAGGCTCATCGCGATTCTCCCGAGTAGCCGCTCGTCATCGCGGGCGGCAGGTGGCGGACGAGGGATCGCACCTCACCCATCGATGGCGCCGAAGGTTGGTCTCTGTCGCCACAGGTTCCTGACAGTCCACGGTGCGGCGAAGCCAATCGTTGTGTCCCACTCACGCCTCATCCTCATCGCGGTCCAAGCCCAGACGCGCCATTGCCGCTTCAATCCGCCCGCGCACTTCGCTACCCAGATACATCCGGCCTCCCAGTATCGCGCTGACATTGGACTCATACATCCGCGCTTCGGTCGCAAACTGGCTGATCGTCAGGCCGCGCGCCCTCAGGCGACGGCGTAGCTCGTCGAGATCCAAGCCGACGTCCGCCTTCTGCTTCGGCATAGCGCTCGCTCCTCTCGCTTGCTCATCGTGTCTTATGTCAATATTCTATAATAAATGCGAGCAACGGCGAAGCGAAAACCCAGCGAAAATCCCCGAATATGTCCCCTCCGAACGATTTGGGGGGTAAGCGGGGGCTGTTTCCGGTGAAGCGGCGGACGTTCACCGAAGCGCGCCGAAAAATGGCCCGACCAAGCGGCGTTGCCTGGTCGGGCCAAAAGGGTCGTGACGCGTGGGAGCGACGCAGCCCCCTTAGTCGCGCGCGTACACGTACCAGGGCGGACTATCCGCAAGCCGAGACGGATTGTCTTCTCGGCGGCGCAGGTCCTCCGCGACCACCCAGACGCGATACAGCGCATCGTAGAAGGCAAGGTCCGAGGGCTGCGCCGGCAGCGGGCCGCACAACAGGCTTTCCAACTGCTGCGTCAGCGCACGGAGCGTCTCCACGGTCAACACAAGCGCCTCATAGGCGTCCTCACTCGTTAGGGTCATTGTCACTTGGCTCCTCTCGCTCCCACTGCTCCACCTCCGCGCGATACTCCCACGCAATCCGCACCAGCTCATCTATCAGCACTGCCCCCTTCTTGGTGTCCCAAACCAACTCGCCGATTCGGCACTCGTCGGCGCTGTCGGACGCCAGCACGTCCAAACCGCGCCGCGCGGCCTCCAACACCTCCCGCATGCAGGTGTCCCAGGTGACATCCCCCCGGTCAACGCTCTCAAACGTAGCCATCTCTGCCAAGGTCGGCCAGCCCTCGGCCTCCAACGCCTTGAAAGACCGTCGCCGCATCGCTGCCCATCGCCTGTCCTCCCGCGCGCGCACCTCGGCCATCACGTCACCGATTTCCTCAAACTCTGCCATGGACGCTCTCCTGTGTTCCTCTGGACTACTCGACAGCCATTGCCGTTGTGCGCAACGGTAGGTCCCACGTTACGAGCATCGTCACCATCTCGACCGATAACATTCTGGAGTCGAACGAGTTCCGCGACGCTGTTGGCGCCCACTGGACCTTCCTCTCGGACACAGCGCGCAAGGTGCAGAAAGACCTCGACATTCAGGAATATACCGACCCCTTCCACAATCCGATGATTCCGCATACGATCGTGCTGGAACCGGGGCTGGTCGTCTACTCGATCTACAACGGCTACTGGTTCTGGGGGCGCCCCTCCGCCGATGACCTCTGGCGCGATCTGCGCGAAGTGTCGCGCAAGTGTCGTCCAGACTGGGACCTCGGCGCGCCCGGTCTGCGCGAGAACTGGGAGAGCGGCGACAAGCAAAAGCACTTTCCCTATGGGCGCCCGATGCCCTTCGCGCCTGGCGAGTAGACGCTCCCATGTGACCCCATGTGGTCCGCGTCGCCCGTCGGCGCCTGTAGCGCTTAACCTGCCCACGCGATGCTATACTGGGCGCACGCTCGCGCTGCGCCGTGGCGGCGCAGGCGTCGACGGGCGCCTGGCGGGTGAATGCGGGAGGCGACGGCATGACGGCGCGCGGCTCTGGCGGCTCTGGCGACCGGGTGGCGATCATCGGCGGCGGTGTGACGGGCGCGCTCTGCGCGGTGCGCCTGGCCGAGCGCGGCTTTCGTGTGACCGTGCTGGAGCAAGCGCGCATCGGCAATGGGTCGTCGAGCCGGTCGGCGGCGGGCATCCGCGCGCAGTGGAGTGTGCCGGAGACGATTCGCGGGCTGCGCTACGCCGAGTGGTGGTATGGCCAGTTTCACGACGCGCTGCGCACGCCGCTGGAGCGTCGCCAGCCTGTCATCCGTCGTAATGGCTACCTCTTCCTCTATGAAGACCCGGAACGCGCCGAGCCAGCGCATCGCGCGGATGCCAGCGCGGCCTGGGCGCTGGGCCAATCGAACGCGGCGCGGCAGAGAGCCGAGGGCGCGCATGTGGAGACGCTGGCTCCCGCTGAGGTGGCGCGCCGCTGGCCCTGGCTAGACGCCGACCGTCTCATTGGCGCGGCGTGGGGGCCAGATGATGGCTTCCTGAATCCCCATGTGATCTACGGCGAGGGCTTCCAGCGGGCGCGTGAGCTTGGCGTGGAGGTGTTGACGGAGACAGCGGCGCTGGGCGCGCAGACGCGAGGCGACCGCATCACCACGCTGCTGACCACGCGAGGCCCGCTGGCGGTGGACTGGGTGGTGAACGCGACCAACGCCTGGGCGCCGCGCGTCAGTGAGCGGCTCGGTGGCATGCCGCTGCCCATCGCCCCAACCAAGCGCTACCTCTATCACTTCGAGCCGACGCGGCCCATCCTGTTAGCGGATGACTGGACGCGCCTGCCGATGGTCATCTTTGGCATGGGGCCGGGTCGCGGCGCCCACGCTCGCCCAGATGGCCCACTGCTGCTGGTGGGCGGAGCGGGCGGCGCCGAGCCGGAGCCAGACTTCGCCGACGACGACCAGGATGCCATTCGCGCCGGCTTCCACCACGCCGTCGGCATCGACAACGCCGCATGGGACCTGCTGGCGCAGCTCGACGACTTCTCGCCCGCGCTCGCGAACTGCGGCGGCGTCAAGGCGACGACCTGCGGCTTCTACGCGATGTCGCCCGATGGCAGCCCGCTGATCGGACGCGACACGCAGCTGGTGAATCTCATGCATGCGGCGGGCTTCTCGGGCCACGGCGTCATGCACGCGCCGATCACCGCCCTGCTAGTAGAGGCGCTGCTGGCGTGCGATGCGTGCGAGGGTGCGGTGACGCTGCCGGAGGGCTTTGGCGTCATCCACCTCGCGGCGTTCGACCCAGCGCGCGACTTCAGCGCCGCGCATGCCGAGTCCGCCGTGCTGTGAGGGCAGCTGATCGTCTGGGCTAACGCCGTCCCAGCAGGAAGCGCAGAAACTTCATCGGGCCGGAGTAGTAGCCAACCCGGCGCAGCGCTCGCCGCCGCATGTTCTGTGGCGCGCGCATCCAGCGAGTGGCGGCGTAGTAGCCAGTGCGCGTCTTAATGCGACGCTTGGCCGCCGTGACGCCCAGCGCTGTTTTGAGCGAGGGGCGGCGATAGCGAAAGAGCTTGAAGCGGGCCATTGGCTCAACTCCTTGCGTTGATCCATGAACAGCGCGCTATATCAGCGGGATCGGATAGACACAGCGCGTGGTTGTGCGGCGCTCGTGGGTACACGTTCTTGTACAGATAGAGAACTACAGACAAAGGACGTGTGTATGCTCTAAGAGTACCATGCGTCTTGCGCCCATGTGCGCGGAAACGCGGCGCGTCAGCGGGAGGGCGCCCGCCTGGCGTTTGGTCAAGCGCGCATAGAGCAGAGGCGTCAGCTACCTGATGTGCGCGCTATGCGCGACAGCGCACGGTGGCGTCAGGCGCAGGATGATCAGCCTCTACGACAACCTCTACGATGGAAAAGTCGGTAGCTCGTCGGCATGGGCACACGTGCGATGCGTTGCGCCGGACTGACCGCTTATCGTATCGTCACCCAGAATAAGCATGCGCCGTGAGCGTACGCTCCGGCATTGGACAGGCGATCTGAACTCCGCTCAGATCAGCATCTGGAGGGCAAATATGAGCCTCAGCACAAGCAAAGCGCAGCTTCTCAACGATCTGAATGACGAACAGGTCCAGTGGGAGGCGCTTCTGAGCGACATTGGCGAAGAACACATGACACAGCCGGGCGTCGCTGGCGAATGGTCGATCAAGGACATCGTTGCGCACCTGACTGGCTGGCGCCGCAGGTCGGTGGCGCGCTTTCAGGCGGCTCTGCGCCATGAAACACCGCCCCCACCACCCTGGCCGGAGCATCTACAGACGGACGACGAGATCAATGCGTGGATCTATGCGTCCAACCGGGACCGCTCAGTATCCGACGTGCTGCTGGAGTCGCGCGCTGTCTTTCAGCAGCTCGTGGATACGCTCAGCGCGTTCCCTGAGGCCGAGCTCCAAGAACCCGCGCGCTTCGCGTGGCTGGAGAACGAGCCGTGGAATGGCGCGGCTTTCTTCGCCCATTTTCATGAGGAGCATGAGGCAGACATGCGAGCCTGGCTGAATCAGATACGACAGCAGAGGAGCGAAGCCTGAGGCGGTCGTATCGCGGCGCGCCTGCCAGGGCTACTTTCGGTGACCATGCCATGCGCTGGCTCTGGTCGCTAAACATAGCGCGGCGAGACGACGAACCGACAAAGAAAACAACGCCCGACTGGCAGGATTATCCTGCCAGTCGGGCGTTGTGATCCTCGCTCGAAGCGGGCGTCTCTGTATCCAGAAGCATCCAGATGTGACGCGCAGGTGCGAAAGGTGGATTGTGAGCTAGTAGATGAAGCTCACACCCGAGCCCGCGTGAGCGTAGCGATACGACACGCGGCCAAAGCCGCCGCCGTTGAACCAGAACGCCGTCTCAGCCAACAGGAACCAGCCGTTGGAGTAGACTGTGATGACGTGGCCGACGTGCCCTTCACCGCTGGCGCCCTGCACCCCCGGCTGGAACACGACCGTCGCGCCCGCGCGCGGTGAGTAGCCGGTCGCCATGCCACGCGCCGCGGCATGGCGGGTCCAGCTTGCGGCGTAGCCCAGACCTCCGACGTAGTCATGCGCCATCATGGCCGCGCCGCTAGTGCACCACCCATACGAGTACCCCTGGTACACGCCATACGGCTCCGTGTACGATCCGTGCCCCGTCGAAGCCCACTGGCTGATGCCACGCGGGGAAGCGGAATAGAAGGTAGCTGAATAGGTTGTGGTTCGATATGTGGCGGTAGAGTGGAAGGTTCGTGTAGAGGTCGAACCGCCGCCGTTAGGCACCCAGCCTGGGTTGTCGGAGATGACCTGGCCGCCAGAGCGATGCCAGCGCTGGGTGCAGTGAAGCGAGCCGTTTGTCCATCCATAGCACAGCCAGCCGTTCTGAACGCTGTAGCCGCGCTGATAGTGGAAGGCGCCTGAAGCGTGCGCCTCCGGACTCGCCATGCTTGCCAACCCTGTGGCAAGCGTGCCCGCAACCAGGAGAGCGATAACAGCGGTTTGCGGGCGTCGTGAAAGTAGGAGCTGCAAGGGGAGTACCTCCAAGCGTGCAGCGAGGTGCTCGGACCACGGCCACTCCGGGCTGGTCCGGCGCGAGACATTCCTCCTCTGTGGCGCGCGGGTATCCAGCTCGCGCGACCTCATGCATCTCATCGCTGGTGTCGAGCGCTCCTGGCGCCCCAGCGTGAGATGGCGACCATTCGGTATCGTGGGACAGCGTCAGCACAGGTGGATCTGACGTTACAGAGGCAAAGAGTACACTATCGCTCGCGTCCTACTGCGGGTTTTGTTGTTTTGATAGCCTGAAATGGCTATTCAAGTAGCCCGTGTGGATGGCTTTATTGTCGAAAAGCAGCCCGCTAGGCGCCGCTTGGCCTCGGAACCCTTGCAAGATGATGCGGCGCCAGCGAGCGGCGTAGAACGTCCACACAACTGACCGCGCAACATGAACAATCATCAATAGAACTTTCATCGTTGTCACAGACGCAGGATTTACACTCTCTTCTGTGAGCGGCGCATTGAGGCGGCTGTGGTGGCAGCCATCCTGGCCCGCTCTATAGAGTCCTGAGCGATTTCGATAGCGTGGTCGACAGCGACACCGCAGAGCCGCACAGTCCATGATGCGCCGGAAGCCAGGCCACATGGACCACACAAGAGGGGAGAAGGATATCATGGTGAAGAGTGTGAGAAGCGCCTGGTTCGGTATGTTCCAGCGTGCGGAGCGCCCGACGTCTGCGGGCGCGATTGACATCTATGCGACGCACTCGCTTGTCGTGCTGCCGGATGGCAAGCTGATGTACGCGCGGAACGCCAGCCTGGCGGCCGCGAAGGATGTGCTCGCCGCGCAGCGCGCCGCTGAGCGCCGGATGCGGGAAGCGCGCGAGGCGCGTGTGTTTGGCGAAGCGACGCGAATCGCCAATAGCGTCGCTGAGCCAGCCCGCTAATCGCCACTGCGCATGCTGAGCATACCAAGCACGCTAACACGACCGTGATCAACATGAGTCATCCCGAATTTTGAGGGATGACCGAAGAAGGAAGCGCGCGGTACGCCAGCCAGAGGCGGCTGAGCGCCGACCGCAAGCGATAGAGCGGAGCTGAGGTTTCTCGGCTCCGCTTTCCTGTGCGATGACACCA
>DASQSS010000334.1:0-3586 GCA_035642255.1 Ktedonobacterales bacterium
TACGTGAAGGCCAGGACGAAGAGGATAACAGCCACGACTTTGTTATCTCCAAGCGCCGCGACAGCGAGATACAGGGAGATGAGAGCGAACGTGAGCACAAAGATGCCCGCGACATACCCGGGACTACCGCCATGCGATGAGTCAGGCAGCACTTTCGCCAACGTGAGCCACTCCATCACAGCCCACGCCGTGTTGAACGCGCCAAATGAGCAGAATGCCGTCGCCGCGAGCACGTTGCCGCGCCTGAACGCCCACATGCCCGCGAGGAACTGTCCGATTCCACCAAAGATGAGCGCGACCGGAATCGCGACGGCTACCGCTGTGAGCGCAAACCAGCCCGCGAAGACGGAGCTTATCGTGAAGGTAGCGCTTGCGAAGCCCGCCAGACCAAGAGGCAATGGATCGGCGACCACCGCCTGGGAACGCTCCACGACCGCTTCGGTCTCGACCTTTTGCAGTGGCCCTTTGATCGTCCCAGCAGGGGTCCAGTATTCCGCTGGGCGTATCCCGTCCGCCTGATATCGGGCGTCGGGGCCTGCCGTACCTGCCGTACCTGTCGCTCCAGACATACTCCATAGTCCTTTCTGAATCGTCTGTCACTCCGGCGTCGTACGAGTGTGCGCCGCGTCCTGTGCGGCGCAACTACTGAGTCGCAGAGCGCGTGCCAAAACATGTCACAAAATGACATATCTACCCTGCGGCGCCATAGAGCGGGCAGACGTCGGGCAGACGTCGGGAAGGGCATCGGGGGCGAGTAGTCTTACAGGTCGCGCGCGACCACCGCCAGAATCTCTGGCCCGCGCGCGAGCAGGCGCGGAGCGATCAGCAGCGTGGCGACCTGGTAGAGCGAGAATCCATAGAAGAGCGCAAGGGGCGCCGCGAAGATGAGCCACTGTGGATGATTGACGAGCAGTGGCAGCAGCAGCAGCAGGAACACAGGTGTCAGCGCGAACAGCGTCGCCCAGAGCGCGCCCAGCGAGATAACACTACGCAGGCAGCCGCTCTCGGAGGAGATATTGTTCGAGCCCATGCGCAGCTGCCGTACCCGTAGTGGCAAGAGTACGGATGTGATGTTTCCTGCGCCCAGCAGGGCGAACGTCGCCGAGCCGCCCTCGATGATCGCCAATGGCATGGCGTTCCAATCGCCTGAGACCGCGCAGACCGCCGTGATGAGCGCCATTTGCGCAGCGAACGCGACGACGCCAACGGCGATATTCTTGCCCCACAGCACATCGAGCGGACGCGCGGGTGTCAGGAAGAGCGACTGAAGCCCCTGTCGCTCCAGCCCAAAAGCATTGAGCGACAGGGTCAACACGATCAGCAGCGCGGGCAGCGGCGCCAGCAGCGGCTGATAGCCTGCCAGATGCTGCGCGACGTAGTTCGTCGAGCTGGCGGCGCCATGCGTGAGGTCAGGGGCGAAGACGACGAACAGCAGCACGAGCGAGGTGAGCAGCGACGCCTTGATCTGCGGATCACGCCAGAAATAGCGCAGATCCTTGATGGCGATGGCGGCGATAACGGGCGACATGATGCGGGGCCGCCGGGACGTCGCACGCGCGCCTTGCTCGGCAAGCGTCAGGCCAAGCGCTGTTCGCGACGTTGGCCGCGACGCGACGGACGCGGCAGATGCGACGGCATGGCGCGGCGCGCGGCGCTTCGAACCGCCACCGCCTTCAGGTGTGGTAACGCCGCGATCGAGCACCCACGCCCAGACGGTAAAGAGGACCGGCGTCAGCGCCGCCAACGCCAGCAACCAGGGGAGCGCGCCCACGGGTTCACCGGTGTTGGCGAAGATGATGGCGCGCGCCGCCATGCCCGGCGGCGTCCACTGGAGATACACGCCCAGATCGAGCCGATCCAGCATGCGCAGGCCGCTCGCATGCCGCACGAGCGTTGACGCGAACTGCCCCGAGAGCGAGCAGGCGACACTGACCAGCGCGAAGACGATCACCGACAGGTCACGGTAGCGGCGGCTCCGCAGCAGCCCAACGAGCACCGCCAACGCGCACTGGCTCAGCCCGACGATATGGACATAGAGCAGCGTCAGCGCCACGAGTGTGATGACGGTGGCGAGCGCACTAACATGCCAGCCGACGAGGACCGCGGCGAATACTGAGAGGATGATGACCGTCGCCGGGTCAAACAGTGTGGAGATGACCAACGCGGTCATGCGCTCGGTCCGTGTGACCGGGTAGGTGTGCAGCTTGCTGACGTCCAGACCCTCGTTGACACTGTATTGCAGCGCAGGCAGCACCGCCCAGGCGAGATACAGCAGCCCCAGCGCGCCGAAGAGTAGCTCCGCGCTGGCCGCGCGCGGCAGATGGAGATAGCCAAGCGCCGTGAGAAAACCCGCTGCCCCCGCGAATCCCAGCGTAAAGAACAGCAGCGTGATCAAGCCAATCAACGCGGACACACTGCGCCGATAGACCCGGACGCCGAGCTTCCAGCGGAGCGCGAGCAACGCGCCGACCTGACGCGGCCGCAGTGACCACTCAGTCAGGCGCGCGGATGACTCCGCTGGAAGCTCGGCATCGGCGCGGGAGCCGGCTATTCCAGCCATTCCAGGCTCCCTTCATGCGGCGCGGCGCCCACCAGCTGAAGAAAGACATCCTCTAGTGTGGCGTCGCTGCCCCCTCCTGCGCGCTGGCGTAGCTCCGCGAGCGTACCCTCGGCGACCAGTCGGCCATTCTCAATCACACCCACCCGCGTGCAGAGCTTCTCGACCACCTCCATGATATGTGAGCTGAAGAAGATGGTCACACCGCTCACCGTCAGCTCACGCAGGATGTCGCGAATGACACGCGAGCTGACGGGGTCCACACCCTCGAATGGCTCATCCAGGAAGAGCGCCTGTGGGCGATGGATCAGCGCGGCGGCCAGCGCCACCTTCTTGCGCATGCCAACCGAATAGTCTACGACCAGCTTATCAGCGTCGGCGCTGAGGAGCAGCGCATCGAGCAGCGCCCCCGCGCGCCGCCGCGCCTCGGCCCGCGGGATGTCATACATCGCGCCAGCGAACTCGACCAGCTCGCGACCGGAGAGCCGCTCGTAGAGGTTGAGCTGCTCGGGCAGAACACCCATCACGGATTTCGCGCGCAGCGGGTCGGCCCAGACATCGACGCCAGCGACGTAGGCGACGCCTGCCGTTGGGCGCAGCAGCCCGACCAGCATCTTGATCGTCGTAGACTTCCCCGCGCCGTTGCGCCCCAGAAAGCCGAAGAACTCGCCCCGCCGCACGACCAGCGTCAGGCCATCCACCGCGCGCTTCTCACCAAAGGCCCGCGTCAACCCTAGCGTCGCGACCGCGGCGTCTGCGGGTGGGAACAGCGCTGGCGCCTGATCAGGCAGGAAGTGAGGCATCGTCATGTAGGCACGATCCTTGACTAGAGATCAGTAGAGATCAGCGCATAGGGCCACATCGGCCCTATGCGCCAACTGACGGAGGATTACGCGCGAACGCTGAGCGCCGCATCAGGAGATACGCTTCGACCACGCGACCAGTTGCTTGTTGGGCGCGCACGCTGAAAATAGCGTCATGCGCCAGGCGCGCTAGCCCTATTGTAGCGCAAGCGGCGCCATAATAGAT
>DASQSS010000335.1:0-2480 GCA_035642255.1 Ktedonobacterales bacterium
CCGCTCGAAGCTGCGCCCCTACGGCGCGACGCTGCCCTGCGTGATGGGCTACGGCTATCTGCTACTGGTTTGCGAGTTACATGAGTCGGAGTAGCTGGTTGGGTCAGAGTACTTGTCGGGACACTTGTCGCTGCGCGTCCCAAGATTCTGGGGCCCTGCTCTCTGTTTTTCGAGAGCGAAGGCCCCAGTTTCCTGTCACTTCCGCTCTCGAAAAACTGGGGCCAGCGCACTACTCCGCCTTGGCTCCTCTTCCCGCTACACTGCCTCCCATCATTAGTGTCGCCGCCGCCATAGGGGTGGCGGCGCGCTGCGAGATGGAGGGCAGGCTATGGGCGAATCCTTGCTGCGCCTGCTGCGACAGCTCCGACCACAAGAGCATGATGCTGCCCGCGTCGAAGACAACACGCGTGACGCGGCTCATGAGTCAGGATCCAAGCTTACCAGCATGGGTCCCCTCTACCGCATCACCTGCCTGGATAGACCGTTGACGGTCACGCGACGTGGGCAGCGCATCGAGACCTGGCCGAGCCGCAAGGCGCGCGAAGCGCTGGCCTTTCTGGCGACACGCCCAGGCTGCGAGGCGACGCATGATGAGTTGTGTGACGCAATCTGGCCTGAACGTGAGCCAGAACTGGCGCAGCGCAGTCTCTTCAGCGCCATGTCGTCACTGCGCGCCATCCTCGCCGCCGGTGAGGAGGACCTCACCCACAACGTTGCCCCACTGCTGGCGCGGCGCCACAGATACGCGCTGGACAGCACGTGGTGCGCCGTGGATCTGGCCGATCTGCGGCGGCAACGGCTCACACTCCGCCCAGACGCGGAGGCGAGCGCGTGGTTCGCGGTTGCGCAAGCGTTGGAGCAGCCACTGCTCGCAGGCGAGTCATTCGGATGGCTGCCAGCGCTACGTCGTGAGTTGCGCCAATGGCGCCGGGAAGCGCTCGCGCAGGCGCTTTCTCAGGCAGTAGCGAACGGCGAAACGCCACTGGCGATCACCATAGCGCAGACCATGCTCGACATAGATCCACTGCATGAGACGACGGTCACCCTGCTCATGCGGCTACATCTTCAACGAGGCGAGAGCGCCCAGGCAGTCACATGCTACCGCGCATTTCGCCACGCGTTAGAGCGCAAGGACTGCACAACGCCAGACGGCGCGAATACGCCAAGCGCCGAGACGCGGGCGCTGTATGCGGTGGCCTGCGGATGCGGATTGCTCCCGATATCCGAAACCTCTTCCGACACCTCTTGAGCCGATCCAGTGAGGCGCGTTGGCGCTGCTCCTGTATGTCCCTGCATGGTGTTTCCTCGAATTCGTCGCGCAACGTGCGCTCGCCAATGAAGCAGAGAGAAGGATAGTGAAGGATGCAAGGCTATGCTGACCGTTCCACGTTCGCCCGATTCCCTGCGCCGCGTCGCAGGCCCACAGCGGAAGACACCGAACAGCCTACGCCGTTCATTGCTTCGGCGCATGCTGCGCTCTTGCTGGCCGACACTCCTTGGGGCGCTGCTGGCGCTCATCCTGGCGTTGTTGGCGCTGCATTCGCCTGTGGCGCGGCTGCCGCGCACGACCGCGAGCCAATCCACAGTCGTTCTGACGCCTGCGGCGCAAGCGGGATGGGGAAATGCACAATCGCCCGCTATCCCCGCTGCGACGCAGCCGCCCGATGTGGGCGCGCAACCGAGTCAGTCACCGACAACACCGACCACTGCGACCACTGCGACCACTCCGGCCACTCCGACATCGCCACAAGCGTCCGCGCAAAGAGCCACGACCCCCGCGCCGGGGCTGCCTGATCCTGGACAGTGGGTGCAGCAGACGCTGCTCGCGGCGCTGACCGCCGCGCTGAGTGGGCTCGTCTCCGCCCTGCAGAGCGTGCTCACTTGGGCATCGGGTCTAGGCGCGTCGTCCTTCAATTTCATCATGCGCACACCACCTGAAGGCTCGTATCAGAGCGCCTCAGTCGTGACTCTGTGGACCTGGGTAGTCGGGGTGGCTGACGCCGCTCTGGCGCTGCTGACGCTGTGGGGTGGCTACAACGTCATCGTGCGTCACGCGCTCGGTGCGCGCTACGCCTCGGCGATGGAGTTGTTGCCACGCCTGGCGCTGGCGGCGCTGGCCGCCAACCTCAGTCTGCTCTTCTCCAGCTTCTTCGTGGATCTCAACAATGCGCTGTGCGCGGGCGTGGGGCAGGTCAGTCTGCCGGGCTACAGTGCGATGACCGCCGTCACCAGCGCGCAGTCCGCAGCCCAGGATGTCGCTGGGCTGCTGCTGGCGCTGATCTACGGCGTCGTCGGGCTGCTCCTCGTGCTGCAAATGCTGTTGCGCCTGGCGCTGCTCGACCTGCTGATCGTCGCCGCGCCACTCGGCCTGCTGTGCTGGGCGCTGCCACAAACGCAGGCGTGGTCGCGACTCTGGACCTCAACGTTTGTGGCGACCGCGCTGGTGCAGTTCCTCCAGATTCTGACGCTCAGGCTCGGCG
>DASQSS010000336.1:0-2201 GCA_035642255.1 Ktedonobacterales bacterium
CGGAGTCAGCGAATACTCGACCTTGGGCGGCAGTTCGGCGTATGATCGGCGCTGAACGACTCCTATCTGCTCTAACTCGCGCAATTGCATGGTGAGCATCTGGCGGCTTGCGCGGGGAATCAGCCGCTGAAGCTCACCAAATCGCCTGGCGCCGCTGAGCAGGTGAAACCAGATAAACGTCTGCAGCATGCCGCTCACTCCTGCTCCGCCGAGCGGGCAGATCGCGGTTTTCTTCGCTCGCGCCATACGCTCCCTGCCTCGTTCCCGATACGGGCGCTCGTGTCCTCAGTCAGATTATTTTGCCTAGGTCACATTGTATTGCGTATTGTCGGCCAATCTCTGCGCTCGCATAGTCACCATTGTATCGAGCGGCGCACGCTCGACACAAGACACGTCGAGCCATTCGCAGGGGCATGGGACGTTGGCGAACGACCAGCTCCACGCGAACGCCGCTTCGACGATGATACGCGAGCGACGTCGCCACGTTGCATCGCGATGACGAAGCGAGGCAAAGAGTGGATTCGTCTACTGATGTCGCCATCGAGACGTCGGGCCTGAGCAAAGTATTCGGCAAGACCCGCGCGGTGGATAGCGTTGACCTGAAGGTGGATAGGGGAACAATCTATGGCTTTCTGGGGCCGAACGGCGCTGGCAAGACCACGACGATGCGCATGCTCGCCACACTGCTGCGCCCGGATGGTGGCTCGGCGCGCGTGTTTGGCCACGACGTAGCGCGTGACCCAGACGCGGTGCGCAGCCGGATAAGCCTGACTGGGCAGTTCGCCTCCGTGGATGGCGACCTGTCGGGTATGGAAAACCTCATCCTGCTTGCCCGGCTGCTAGGCTACTCGTGGGGCGGAGCCAGGACACGCGCCCACGAGCTGCTGGCCGCATTTGGTCTGTCCAACATGGCCGACCGCCAGGTGAGGCAGTATTCCGGCGGCATGCGCCGCCGCCTCGACATCGCAGCAAGTCTGGTCACCCCGCCTGACCTGCTATTTCTCGATGAGCCAACAACCGGTCTCGATCCCCAAAGCCGCAGCATGATCTGGGAGATCGTCAGGACGCTTGTCGCCGATGGCGCGACCGTGCTGCTCACCACGCAATACCTCGAAGAGGCCGATCAGCTCGCCGACCGCATCGCTGTGATCGACCATGGCAAGATCATCGCCGAGGGAACCAGCGCGCAGTTGAAAGCCTCAACTGGGGCAGGCGCCGTGCATGTGCGGCTGTTCAACCCCGAACAGCGGACTGAGGCTAAGCGGCTCCTATCACACACGCTGGGCACTTCCGTGCGCCTGGAGGCCGACCCAGCGGCGCTGAGTGTATCGGTGTCCGCCGGGCCCGCCGCAGACGATGTGGGCGGGCGCGTCGCGCATGCGCTCGCCGAACTGTCCCATTCTGGGATCACCGTCGCTGACTTCGCACTCGGCCAACCCAGCCTCGATGAAGTGTTTCTTGCGCTGACAGGCCGAACTGCGGACGCTGCTGAGGCGCCCACTACTGAGGAGCTTGCATCATGACAACGGCGCCAACGACCATCTCACGGACGCAAGACCATGCCACCGCTGGCTCGGCGCTCTTCGCCCACACCCAGCGCCGACGCCCTGGCGGTCCATCCACAGTATTGACGTTTGCATGGCGCGGCGTGCTGAAGATCAAGCATCTTCCAGAGCAACTGGCCGACGTTATCGCGATACCGATCATTTTCACATTGATGTTCACCTACCTGTTTGGCGGCGCGCTCGCGGGGTCGCCCGCAGAGTACTTGCGGTTTCTGCTGCCGGGCACACTGGTCATGAGCGTGCTGCTCGTCACCACGAGCGCGGGCATCATCCTGAACGCCGACATGACCACGGGCGTGTTTGATCGATTCCGGACGATGTCGGTCTGGCGGCCAGCGCCCATTCTGGGAGGCCTGCTCGGCGATGTTGGGCGCTACCTCCTCGCTTCCGCGCTGGTCATCGCGCTGGGGCTTGTCCTGGGTTTCCGCCCAGCGGGAGGCGTGGTAGGCGTGCTGCTGGCGGTGGCGCTCGTTGTGGTGTTTGCGTTGAGCGTCTCATGGATCTGGACCACGGTCGGATTGATCGTTCGTTCGCCGAACGCCGTGATGAGCGTTGGCACAGTGATCCTGTTCCCGCTGACGCTCGCGAGCAATGTCTTCGTGAATCCCCGCACGATGCCGGGATGGCTCCAGGCGT
>DASQSS010000337.1:0-6135 GCA_035642255.1 Ktedonobacterales bacterium
GGTGATGTCAGATATCATGAATGTGGCGGAGGGCGCGGCCATCCCGGAGCCAGTGAAGGAAGCCTTCCCTGAGCTCACACAGGAGCAGTGGGACGCTGTCGGGCGTTTGGTGACGCTGATCCTGGTGTCGCTAGAGTGCGACGGATAACCGGGCAAGACGAAGAAGGGAGAATCGCGGCTCTCCTCTAGAGCGGTCCGCTGTGTCCCCTTGGCGTCCAGCGTTCGCGCGTCTCCCTGTATGCGTGTATCCAGATGCCTGGCCACCTGCAACCAAAAGCGGGTGCGCATGAGCGCTATTCTACTTCTGGCGCTGGCGTGGGCAGCGCCCCTCGAATTTGGGGGCCATGCCGCCGATGAATCCGTCGCGGCCACCACGAAAATCGGGTCGTTGAGCGGATGAGATCGGGGCGAGATCGCAGGGCAACGCAGCGTTCCGCTTGAGCGTCCTCCAACTCCTCGATGGTGGCGAAGTGTCGATTGACCAGCACGGTATTCGTCAAGGACCACAGGTGCTCCGCAGGCTGCAACTCGGGCGAGTGGGGTGGCAGAAAGAGCAGGTGGACATGCTCAGGGACGCGTACTTTGGGACTGTCATGCCAGCCAGCGCCGTCGAGCACCAGCACGATCTGTTTGGTTGGACCCGCGCCGACCTCGCGCGCGAACGCCTCCAGTTCGACCGAGAAGAGCTCGATGCTCACGGTCGTCGCCAGATGCCACACGGTGCGCCCTGAGGCGGGATGCACAAACCCGACCAAGTAGCGCCAGGCGTAGCGATGTTCGACAGGGGCGATGGGACGCTGACCGGGGAGCGTCCAGACCGCGCGCAGGATGGGCTTGAGGCCAATGCGGTGTTCGTCGGTCGCCCATAACTCGACGGTCGCCTGCGGAAAGGCCGACGCCACCTTTCGCAGTAGGAGTCGCAGGCGCTGCTTGAAGTCCGCTTGGGCTTGCGCATCGGCCTGCACATGGCGGGGGCGAGGCTCCAGCAACCGCGCCCCGAGGCGTCGCAAATACATCCAGCCGAGTTGGCGGCCAACGCAGCGACCCACACGCTGACTGATCCAGGCGGCGACCGTCCGCCCACTCCAGCGCTCACCTTCAGGCGCGGAGCCTGCTGCCAGCGCCGCCACCAACTCTTCCCGGTGCGCTGCACTCAAGAGCTGGGCGCCGGGTCGTGGTTGGCGTCGGAGGTCTTTGACCCCATCGGGGCCTTGCTGGTTGTAGCGCTGGGCGATGCGCCCGATCCAATACGCGGAGTAGCTAGTGATATTGGCAATGGCTTTGGCGGTCAGGCCACGTGCCAGGAGCCACAGGAAGTGCCAGCGACTGCGCTCGACCGGATCGTTGGCGCGCCGATAACGTTGCTCAAGTTGCTCGTCAGTCAGGTGCGGTTCAAGCGAGATGCGTCGTGTCATGCCTCCGTTCTACAACGGTGTGACACGACACGGTATTAGGTCGCACAGCGACGCATTATGCGCAATTACGCCTAGTCTCCCCCCTAACAAGGTCACTGAACGCTCGTTTTCATTCGCGGCTTCTATCTAGAAGCGAATACTCTACGCCATCGGATGATGTGTCCGAATCGTCCGTCATGGAGGTGGCGCGCCGATAGCAGGGTTGGCGAGACCCGTCATGTGGGACAGACCGCATTCGTGACACATCCATTGTCACGAATCAGGGGTACGACGCCGCTCGATACGAAGTCGTGTAGCGAGGCGTCATGTGGAAGGGGCTGTGGTATGCGCGGCACAAGGTCTGCTCGTTGGTGGAAATTCCAGAGCGCGCTTGCGTTGGTGGCGATCATTCTCGCTGGTGTAACATTCGTGCTGGTGAAGGGTTCGGCCCATGCCTTGTCGGGCGCCGCATTTACGACCGTCAACGAGGTCGATGGAACGGGGCATTGTCTGAATGGCAGCGGCACGGTCAACTGCAATATCTATGACGGCAAAGACTTTGTCTGGCTGACAGGGGGTCCGTCCTCAGCGGCGCTGGAAAATGGCTCCTACTTCTTTGCCGTGCTCGACCCCAGCGGTCAAGCCAATGCGAACGACGGAAGTCCGTCCAATCTTTCGTCGCCCAATGACAGCTACAACGACCGCACATTCACGATTTCAAATAGCGGCATCACGTACTCGGGAACGCACGACTTTTCGAACAACCTGATTCGGCTTATGCCGTACAACGACACATTGAACCCTGGCGGTGTCTACATTTTGGCCATCTGTTCGCTTGGGCAGGGATACCCGGTCGCGGCGAGTAGCTGCAAATATGACGCGTTCAAAGTGAAGCCCGCGACGACGCCCCCGCCGCAAGACCTCGTCGTGACAAAAGACGCGACGCCAAGCTTCCAGCGCTCCTATAGCTGGAATATCCAGAAGGCGGTCGACAAGACCAAAGTGGAGCAGATTGGGGGCACGGCGACCTTCAACTACACGGTGACCGCCTCGCACGGCGCGGCCACGGATAGCCGCTGGCAGGTCGCGGGAACCATCCAGGTTCTGAATCCCAATGACACAGACTTCAGTGGCGTCAACGTGACTGATCAGATCAATGATCCGAATGCGACGTGCGTGGTCGTGGGTGGCTCCGGTGTCACGATTGCGGCGAACACGCAAGCGCAATTCGCCTACACCTGCACGTATGCGGCTCGGCCAGCGACGGACGCGGAGACGAACACGGCGACGGCGACCTGGGATGGCGCAACATACGGCACGCCTGATTCATTGTCGTCGTTCAACGTCCCATTCACCTTCGACGACGGTGGGGCGAGCAATCCGTCTGTGATAGACAACTGCGCGACGGTGACGGATACGTTCAACGGGGCCACAACTACCCTGGGAACACCATGTGTTGGCGGCGCCAACCCGGTCGTGTATACCTACGCGCACATCGTCTCGATTCCACAGTACAACTGCGTCGAGTACAAGAATACCGCAACGTACACGACCAATACGACAGGAACCACAGGCTCAGCGAGCCAGACCGTTCAGGTCTGCGGTCCAGCGCATACTGGCGCGTTGACGATGGGCTTCTGGCAGAACAAGAACGGCCAGGGGATCATCAGCGGCGGCTTGTCGACATCCGGAGTGTGTAACTCAGGCGCATGGCTGCGGCAATACGCGCCCTACCAGAACCTGAGCGCGACGGCGACTTGTGGGCAGGTGGCGAGCTATGTATATTCCACCATCAAAGCCGCCAATGCTGGGGGCGCGACGATGAATGCGATGCTCAAGGCGCAGATGCTCGCTACGGCTCTCGACGTCTACTTCAGCGATCAGGCGTTGGGCGGAAACTACATCGGCATGTACAACGGATTGGGCGCAACCCAGCAGCCTGTGGGAGGATTCTCAATCGACCTGATGCAGATCTGCCACATGATTGACAGTTCGGGCGGGGCCACCTGCGGCGGCGGATACGAGAACGTCAGCGCGGCGTTTGGCGGCTCCACGAGCATGACCGTCTCAGGCATGCTGTCGTATGCCGCGAGTCAGTCGAATGTCGGCGGCTCTAGCTGGTATGCGAACGTCAAGGCGACACAGGGTCTGGCGAAAGACGCGTTCGACGCCGTGAACAATCAGGTAGCGTTCAGCGGCGCGTAACGTGTCGGATCGCCACCCGTTACAGGTATAACAGCGTCTGGAATCGTCGGGATGCGAGGCCGCTCTCTGGGGCGCTTCGCATCCCGACGATGTCGCATCCATCGGGCTACCGATGAAGTGATGTGGATGAGGAGCGGACAACTTGCCGCTTCACATCCGACGCGCCAGGCTGATCCAGGCGTAGAACGGCGTTGCGGTCGAGTGTCGCCCGCGATCCTTACCCTCCTTCACCCTGGGCGTGGGCGCCAGGATATACCACATCTGCTTGCGATTATGTCTGCTTCCTGCCATACTATTTGCGATAGACTGGGTAGGTGGGCCGGAGGGTTGGCGGCATGGCGTCAAGGCGTTCGAGCGCATCGTCATCGACAGTCGATGGCGGCGCGGGTGGCAGGACCGCGTGGCTTGCGCTGGCCTGGCTCTGCTTTCTCGCGTGGCTCACGCTGCTGAGCTTCAACGCGGCGCCCTATGTCCTCGGCAGGCGCGCGTGGAAGCCCGCGAGCGATCTGCCACAGCGCCTGATCGCGCTGCCCGCCCCAGTGCTTGCCGCGCTGCATCTGTCGCCAGCGCTGACGACCTTCGCCGCGTGGATCATCGCCGCGCTGGCGCTCTTCCTCGGCGTTCTCGTCACCGCGCTTACCTTCTCGTCCTACACGCCTGGCGCGGATGCGGCCTCACGGTCGGCCAGCGCAGCCGTCAACGCGCGCCTTGCCGCGCTGATCACGCAACAAGCCAGCCCTACGCCACACATGCCTCTGCCGGCTCCGATCACACCTGCCAGCGCCGCCACCAATCCTCTCGCTGAGCCGCAGTCGTCGCCAGCCGTCACCGCGACGCTGAGCCCGTCAGGTTGGTCGGGACTATTGAGACAAGCGGGACAAGCGGGGCAAGCGTCGCGCGTCTTCATCAGTCACAGCAGCGCCGACAATGATTTTGGGCTGGGGCTGGCGCAATGGCTGAAGGCGTCGCTGGGTGACGATGACGCGGTGTTCTACGACAGCGATGGCGGGCTGCTCGGTGGCGATGAGTGGCCGCAGCGGTTACAGTTTGAGCTCGGCGAGGCCGATGTCTTTGTGCTGCTCCTCTCGCCGCAAGCCCTCGCGTCGGGCTGGGTGCGCAAGGAGTGGAACTACGCCCTGCGACGGGCGGTCTCGATCGGCGGCAAAGTGATCATTCCGGTGATGCATCAGGAGACGCCTCTCTGGCCGTTCCTCGCTGACTACCAGATCATAGATTTCAGCGCGCCTGGCCAATTCGAGATCGCCTTCGACGATCTACTCGTCGCCGTGCGCCTGGGTCGCTCGCGCATGGCCGAGCTGCGTGGGCTGCGGGGCGAGCGGCGCGGGCCGCCCTTCGACGTGGCAAAGCTGCCGCTGCCGGAGCGCTTCATCGGGCGTGACGCCGACATCGCCTGGGCGCTGGAGCGGCTCGCCCCGGAGCTGAGCCTGACCGACGCGCTGACTGACGCGCATGAGGTGGCTGAGGTGGCTGAGGTGGCTGAGGGCAATGGGCGCGTGGCGAGCAGACTGGCCAGCATCGCCGCTGCCAACGGGCTAGCGGGCATCGGCAAGAGCGCGCTGGCGGGCGTGGTGGCGCGCATCCTCTACGCCACCAACCGCTACTCCGATGGCATCGCCGTCGTCGCCTGCAATGGCCTGGACGACCCCGTCACTGTGCTGCGGCGCGCGCTGGCCCGCTTCGATCCAGAAGAGCGCGAGCCGCCAGAGGACACGCTCGACGGCCTGGCCAGCCTGGCGAAGCGCGTCTTTAGCCAACTGCCACATGCGCTGATCGTGCTGGATAACATCGAGCCAGAGCTGGCGATCGAGCAGGTGACGGCGGCCCTGCGGGTGGCGGGCGCGGCGCTGCTGCTGACCTCACGCCAGCGCCTCTCCGCCAGCGCCGCGCCGCCGGAGGACAGCCGCGAGCTCGATCTGCTGACGCTGGACGAGGCGGTAGCCGTCTTCATCGAGAACCGCGAGCGCGCCGACCAGACCTTCGTCCAGGCGGACGCCGACCTGCGCGAGGCCGACCGCGCGGCCATCGCGGGCATCGTGACGGCGCTGGGCCGCCACACGCTGGCCGTCAAGCTGGCGGCGGCGCGCACGAAGGGACGTGATCTGGCCCGGCTCGCGCGCGAGTATGCCGCGGACCCGCGCCTCGGCGTCAACTTGCGCGATGGCGCGGAGGCGGTTGACGTGACGCTCGCCTCCAGCGTGGCGTCGCTGTCTGACGCGGCGCGACTGCTCTTCGCGGCGCTGGGCGCCTTCACCAGCGACGACATCGGGCGCGACGCGCTGCTGGCTGTCGGCGCCGCTCTGGACGACCCCGACCCCATCCACAGCCTCGACGCGCTGCGCGATCTGCGCCTGGCCGACGCCGTCGTCGACACAACGCTGCCGGATGGCGCCGACCGCGAGCGCCTGCGCCTGCATCCGCTCGTCCACGCCTACGCCCGCGACCTGCTCGACGGCGCGCGCAGTGTCGCGAACGATGCGCCCTGTCCGCCCGAGCGCCGCGCCGAGACGCAGCGCGC
>DASQSS010000338.1:0-4895 GCA_035642255.1 Ktedonobacterales bacterium
GGCAGGTTGGCGAGCACCCACGGAGGTGTACTGTGTCGGACGTCAAGCTCATGCATGACTACTCGCTGGCCACGGTGCCGACGCTCTACGCCCAGCTGGAGCGGGCATTCGCCTTCCTGCCCGCTACCTATGACTGCCGGCTACACGCGCAGCATCTTGATGCCATCGAGGATTTCCGCGAGACCGAGGCGATGGTTGTCTATCTCGGGGACAAGATCGAGGTCGATATCGTCTGGGGCTGGTCATCTGCGTTCGTGGGCGTGCGGTTCGTCGAGTTGCAGATCCCGCGGGTGAGCCCCAGGGACCACGCCCCCTTTGGTGAGCCCAAAGCGCGGCCGCGGGTGATCCATTTGCGTGATCTGGCAGCGGTGCGTGGTCATGCGAACGATCCGGACTTCCTGCTCGGCGATAGTGATCAAGTCGGCGGGCGGATCACCACCAAACGCTTCAGACTGCTGCAAAGCGATTTGGCAGGCGTCCTCGACGGGTTGGCACGGGCAACGGAGCGCCACGCCAGCGACATTCTGCGCGGCGACCTGTCTGTCTATCCTGAGGTGAAGGCCTACCGCGACGAGAAACCATGGCCATGGGGACAGCGGTAGCGCTGCACCAGCAGTTCAAAGGCATCTTGGCATCTAGACATCCAGACATCCAAGCCCTGTCTCACTAACATCCCTTCGGTGTAATGAATCCTGTCCATACTATGGCATCCCGACCGTGTTTTGAAACTGCCTGTAGCGCGCTTGCCCCCGAGTTGAAGGGAAAAGACTCTAGGCTGTCGGTGCGCCTCCGCTGGGTAGACAGCGGCGATCTGGATGTCAGCGTCTGTCATGGTCAGGGTTGGCGTCCAGGTCGCGTCCAGGTCGCGTCCGAGTGGAGAGCGAGATGAGGTACGCGCCTGGAATCGTGTCTTGAGCATTCCTGAGAATATGCTGAGAATCAAGCATGTCACAGCGCGAGATGATCTTGCAGAACTTGACCTAACAATCATCCAGTGAGTACACTCGCTCCAACCTCTCTTTCTTCCCGTGGAGATGCGCGCAGAGGCTCTGTGCGCGCTTCCCTATCACAGCGAGCAGGCTCGCACGAGGGAGGCCGGCATCACTTGACCGGATAAGGAGGCGGTCTGTCCCCAGGTGCGGGGACCAGGCAGGGTGCGCTCATGGTGTACCCAGCTATCACGCATGCCCCATCCCAGCGGCACAGCGCTGAGTAGCGCTTGCGCGTGCGTTTGCGCAGTGTGCGAGCGACTACGAACGACTCGATGGGGAGTCTTTCAGCGCCGAATTCCCGTAATACCCGCAATACCCGTAGAGCGCGATCCGGACAAAGAGCGTCCGAACGAAGGAGAAGCTTGCGGTGAAACGAACTCACAGGCTATTGGTTGGCGTAGCGGCGGCGATCGCCGCCACGGCCATGCTGCTTGCCCTGGCACTCGCGCCAGGTGGCGCGGTGGCGCATGCGGCTGCTGGCGGTGGGACCGAGGTGCTGCACAACGCGCACATCATGGGCGTACACGGCAGCAAAACCAACCCAGCGAGCACTAGCGGGCAGCTGTACTATCATGGCGGTACAGGCGGCGTCGGCGTCGAGACAGGCAGCGATCTGGTGTACCTCGTCTTCTGGGGTCCCCAATGGAGCAGTGATCCCTCAGGCGAAGCCGCGCTCATGCAAAACTTCTTCAACCATGTGGGCGGTAGTTCGTGGAACAATTCTGTGACGCAGTATTGTGAGGGCGTCTCCAGCGGTACCTACTTCTGTAATGGCGCGGGCACGGCAGCCACCAACCCGACAGGCGTGCTGGCGGGAACCTGGTATGACAGCTCGTCGCTCCCCAAACGCATCTCGCAAAGTGCGCTCGCAAGTGAAGCCTCGAAGGCCGCGTCGCACTTCGGCAACTCCAATCACACGCAGGTGCAGTACGTGGTCGCAACGCCGACAGGTCACTCGATGAACGGCTTCGGCACCCAGTGGTGCGCGTGGCATAGCTCCACCAGCAGCAGCTACGGCACGATCGCCTATACCTATATGCCCTACATCACGGACGCTGGCTCCAGTTGCGGCGCCAACTTCAATGGATTGGGCGCGAACGCCGGTATCACCATCGTCGGCGGTCATGAGTTTGCCGAGACCGAGTCGGACATCTACCCCAGCAGCGGCTGGACGGACAGCAGCGGCTCGGAGAACGGCGACAAGTGCGCGTGGAGCTCCGCCACGGCGAACGAGAGCCTGAACGGCGTCAACTTCCCGGTGCAGCCGCTGTGGAGCAATAACGCCAACAGTCAGACAGGCGGGTGCGTCCAGACGTATCCCTAGGCCGTAAGAGTCCGTCGGAGTCCGTAAGAGGCTGTCGGAGGCCGTCGGAGGCCGTACGCCCCACGTCTAGCCAGTTTCTCCGGGGGAGGAGCGTAAAGCTCTTCCCCCTCTTCTTTGTTTCTTCTTTGTTCGTGGGATCGCGTTTGACGGATCTCGTCATGTCCATTCCATGCGTGCATGCATGCCGCAAGACGTGGACGTTCGACGCTCCCATGCGCTTGCGGCAGATGTTGGTGATCACGCGCCGCCTCCATGAACGCCCAGCCCGCGTCGCTGAGGGCGTGCGGGCGTCTCCCACATGGCCGGTCCACCAACCCCGCGATGCGTTGCCCGAGGAGGAGCATCGGCTCAGCCTCTAGCGATAGAGGCATGCTGCCTATGCTGCCCATGCTGAATGTGATGCGGCGATTGCCACACTGGCCTTCGGTGTGATCGTGCGAGCGCCTCTGCACTGGGGAGACTGCAACGCGCTACCCTGCCCAGTCGTAGACGGAGTGCAAGGTTATGTCTACTTCATGGTGAGTCGGCATGGACCTGACACGCGATCGGGGGGCATACCCATGCGATTCCCACACTTCTCGGACTTCCCACACTTCCTACGATCCCTACCATTCTGGCCAGAGACACGGCCGGATTACTTCACGCACGGACTCGTGGATGGCAAAGCGGCTGCGCTCGGCAGCCAGACGATCCTCCCGCCTGACAACGCCCAGATTAGTGAGCTGGCGATCGTCGCTATGGCGAGGCTGCCAGGGCGCGTGACAGCTGATGACGCACACATCTATCAGCTGGGCTGGATTGAGGGCTACCACATTCGGGGCGAACGGGTAGCGCCGCTGCCCACTGGAGCTGTGGTTACACAGTCGTAGGACGCATCAAGCGGCAGGCATTCTGATGGCATGCCGCCGGAGGAGCCGGATGGTAGAGCCGCATGCGCGCATATACGCTTGCGCAGGTGGAGTCCACGTATTCCACTTGCGCACGCTGAACTGAGGCTCCATACCCGCACCCAGATGCCACAGATGACGCGGCGTCTGGTCCCACAAGAGCTGGCGGGTTGTCCGTCGCGTCGTGTGATCCGCCCCGCTAATAATGCTGTAGATGGCGTAGCGTCGTTCGACCAGACACGTACGCCCGCCTTCCCCTACCGCCGCCTGTTTCCTGTTGCTGCCGCTTGCTGCCGCTTGCTGCCGCTTGCTGGCTGTGGTTGTCTGTTGCTGCGCGTGTCGAGCCTTCGAGAGTGAACCCCTGGCGTGCCGTCAGACTCCAAGGCCCCGGTCCAAGGCCCAGTCCAAGACTCAGCGTGAGGCGCAGCATGGCGATGTGGCAGATAGACGACACCACGCGCCACAGGGCGTGTTCATGCGCCTTCCTCTGCTGTGTCGGAGTTCGCCTGGTCCGCATCCTTCGAGACGGGAGATCCCTTCTCGCGCAGGAAAATCGAGAACACTGCCAGCATCGCGGTCGAGAAGAACCCTGCCTCCCAGTTGCGCGTCGATTGCAGCCAGAAGGTGTTGCTCGCCAGATAGCCCAGAACGGACACAGGATGTTCGTGACTGGCGACGAGCGTGCTGTTATAGTCGCCGAGTCCGGACAATGCGTGCACGATGACAGCCGCCAGGAAGATCGTGAGAAACGCCAACGGCAGCGAGTGCAGGTAGATCCAGCGGATCGGACCGCCGACCCGCAGCGGCCACGACGCGCCCGTACGCTTCGCCTCGGCCGGCGACGGCTGCTTATCGGTAGGCTCATCGCCCTGCTTATCTGGGTTACGCGATTCTTTCGCGCCGCGCTCGTGCAGGAACGAGGTGAACAACACGTATGCGGTCAGGGGCAGGAACTCACCTTCCCAGTTCTCAGCCACCGTCTCCAGGAAGTCACTGCTGACCAGGTACTGCCCGTAGGCGCTGCGTGTGTCCCGCGCACTCGGCGCCTGCTCTCTGTACCCCGTCACGCTCTGCCCGACGAGCGAGCAGGCAAACAGCAGGAGCATCGCGCTGGAGACCGCGTGATCATGCAGGAAGCGCAGCAGCCCACCTGCTGACCTGCTCTGGGGCTTGGCGTGACGCCTGCCCGCGTGGTCATCGAACGATCTGGAGGCTTCACCCTGGGCCGCCATATGCCGCTCGCTCCTCTTCATCGCTTACTCGCCCTGGCTTTCTCGTCTTCACTGTATCAGCGCGAACCAGCCGCCACCTTTCGGCCAGTCATCCGTGGCGCCGTGCAGCGTCGTTTGACGCGGCGGCGCTGTGCAATCTGCGCCTGTCCTCCAGGTGTTCTCTATACGGTCAACGGTCAGGCCTGATTCCACAACGAGGCCACCCCAATGCTTGCTATCGCGCGTCCCTGCGACACGTGGCGCCTATCAAAGCAAAACGCTGGCCGATGCGCTCGCAGAGGAGCAAGAGATACAGCGTAATGCCTACCTTCACCTCCTGCGCTGCGACGGTCTGCGGGATTGCCCCACTGCGCGCCACGGACGATCGCGAACGGCAATCGGGCTATCTGCGTAGCATGAATGGCAATCAGTCACAGTCAGGGCTTCACGGGCTCGACCGTCGTGCGAATGACCAGCCCTG
>DASQSS010000339.1:0-4569 GCA_035642255.1 Ktedonobacterales bacterium
GTGTGCCGACCGCGCTGGTCTGTGCGCGTCTGGTCGCTGAGCGGCTGTCGGAGGAGATGGGGCTGACGGCTCCAATGCGACATGCGGCGGAGCCTGTGGCGCCCACGCCCGCGACCATCTCATAGACGGCGCGGCATTCCACAGTCGGGTATATGGCGGAATGTGGGAAAGGCAGGGTAGATCGCTATGTGGATGCGACGCCATGATGGCTCCGACGCCATGCGCCAGAACACGTATCAGGTCGCGCCATACCCGAAGCTGCGCCGCATGTTGGCCGCGATGTATGACGTGGTCCAGCGCACGCACAAAGTCCACGGCCTGATCGAGGTAGATGTGACCGAGGCGCGGCGGTATCTGCGCGAGCGCGAGGCTCAGGCTGGGGAGCGGCTGTCGTTCAGCGCGTTTATCATCGCCTGCGTCGCGCACGCTGTGGACGAGAACAAGAGCCTGAATGTCTGCCGCAAAGGCGGCAAGCGCCTCGCCCTCTTCGAGGACGTGGATGTGGCGACCGCGATCGAGCGCGATATGACGGGTCAGCGGCAGCCGATCATCTACAGCGTCAGGGCCGCCAATCGCAAGACCGTGCGCGAGATCCACCGCGACATTCGGACGGCGCAGGCGGCGCCGGTGAAATCGACCTGGGAGGGCTTCCAGGCGGAGCGCTGGCTCAAGCCCATCCCGATGACTGCGCTCAGGGCAGTCTGGTCCATCTTCTGGTGGGCGCGCGGGCGCTATCCGCGCATCCAGAAGAAATACGGTGGGACGATTGGTCTGACAGCGGTTGGAATGTTTGGGGATGGCGGCGGCTGGGGCATCCCGTTGAGCTACCACACACTCGACGTGACGCTCGGCGGCATCGCGCAGAAACCAGGCGTGGTGGCCGGGCGCATCGCCATTCGCGAGTACCTCTGTGTGACGCTCAGCTTCGACCATGACGTGATCGATGGCGCCCCCGCCGCACGCTTCGTCTCACGGCTGCGCGAGCTGATCGAGAGCGGCTACGGCTTGCGCGAGGGCGAGGAGCCTCCAGTCACCGATGGCGCCGATAGGGCGCAAGTCCTGCCCGCTCGCTAGCCTGGGCGTCAGAGCGCTCACCCGCCTGGCAATCGCGCGGATTCCGCCGTTATTTCTGACGTGTGGCGTCTGCGAGCGGGTTGGCGTCAGGCTACGATGCAGCTACTCAGCCCGCGAGGTGGAAGAGCGCCGCGAGCGTGACACCTGCCGCCAGCGCGACGCAGAACTGGAAGTGAAGCGCCGCCGTCCGCCGCACACCCATCCGCAGAATCGGGTCGCGGTCGCCCGCCGCGAAGACTGCGCGGACGTCGCGATGGGCCAGCGGGAAGGTCAGCCAGACCAGCAGCGCGGGCCACGGCAGCATCAGCCCGATAGGGGAGAAGAGCAGGCCCAGCGCGACGAAGAGTGTGGTGGCGATGTACGAGCCGTAGAGCATCGTGGCATGGTAGCGCACGCCGAAGGCGCGTCCGAAGCGCACGGGCAGGGTGCGCTTGTTCACCGCGAGGTCGTCGTGGTAGTCGCGGACGTTGTTCATGTTGAGGATGGCGACGACCAGGAAGCCCGCCGGGACACTGGCGGCGAAGGCGGCCCATGACCAGCGTGGAAGCTGCACATAGTAGGCGCCCCAGACCATCAGGAAACCCATCGCGATGTAGACCATCAGGTCGCCCAGGCCGCGCGCGGCGAACTTGAACGGGCGCGCGCTATAGAAGTAGCCGATGAAGAGCGCGGCGAGGCCAAAGAGCAGGATGGCCGGTCCAATCAGCGCGATCAGCCAGGCGCCCAGCGCAGTGGCGACGCCGAAACAGCCCAGACCCAGCCCGAGCACTTGCGCGCCCGTCATCTCCCCGCGAAAGATCACCGTCGACGAGCCAAGCGAGTGCGCGGTGTCCAGTTCGTACTTCCAGTCGAAGTACTCGTTGAGGTAGTTAACGCCCGCTTGCAGCAGCACGCCCGCCAGCAGCGTCAGCGCGAAGGCGCCCAGGTGAAACGCGCCTTCCCACGCGGCGACCGCTGTGCCGACGAGCACGGGCGAAACCGCCGCTGTCAGCGTCGCCGGACGCGATGTGTTGTACCAGACGCGCCAGCGCGGCGCTCTATTCCCGGCTGGCCGCGCCCCACTCTGGCTCGCCGCGTGTGGCTGCTCGATCTCCTGCATGCGTTGTCTCTCTCCGCTCCCCGCGCTGGCGTGTCATCACGCTGGCGTGTCATCACGACGCGCCCATACGGCCTCCACAGTATATTGTGCCGCGCGCTGGCAAGCGAGGCGACTTCCTCCGGTATCTCCAATGTCCAGGCATTTCTTGCCGTCGCCATCCGCGACGTTATCTGCATTCACGTATAGGCAAAGAGCAGCAAGCCTCTCAATGCGGTGGAATACACAACCCTTAGCTGCTTTAATTTACATAACTTCGTATAATGACAGTGCGAGTATATCTGCATGTGGTCGATGAAGATCGGAACGTGTTCTGATGACGCCTCAAGGTCCGATGCCCCCGACAAATGGCCTACCCCCGAACGCTCAAGCGCAACCCCCGCACCACGACCCACAGCGATTTCGGCGTGGGGGCTGGGCGCTGATCGTCCTGATCGTCATCTGCGCCTCCAGTTGGTGGTTCGTGCTGCTCTCGCGCGGCCATCCTGTATTCTCCTGGTTGCTTGTTGTTGCGTGCTGGGCAATCTTGCTCAGGGACAGAAATGGCTTTAGCTCATTCAGTGGACGTTTCCCATGGCACACGCTATCGCGCGGGGGTAAGTTCGCGCTGACCGTAGGATTCCTGTTCGTGCCAATGGTATTGATTCCGATTGGCTTGTGGCTTGCCGCGAAAGATCACCTGAGCGCCAGCCAGGCGGGCAACCTACGCCAACGAATGGAGATCGAGGCGCAACGCTTTCCGATCGCGTCGCACGGGGATCAGTTCAAGCTTGGCGCGGCCATGATTACGGCCGTGGTTGCCATTTCCCTGTTGTCGAATGCCGCTTTCGCTGCGGGACAGGTTGTCACCTCGACGGGCGCTAGTACGCCTGCGCGAAGTCGCAGTCAAATCGCACATGTCGCTGCGCCAACGGTGACAAAGCGTCCGACGACGGTCATTGCCGTGCCGACTATGACCGCAACCATGGCTCCTACACCGACAGCAACGACAGCGGCGACTGCGACGATAGCGCCGACAGCAACGACAGCGCCAACGGCGACTACGGCTCCGCCACCGACACCAACGAGAGCGCCAACGAGAGCGCCTCCGCCTGCTCCGACGAAAGCTCCCGCGCCAAGGCCCACACCGACCAGCCCCCCTGCGCCAAGGCCCACACCGACGAAGGCTGCTCCTGCGCCTACTGGCGTGAATGGCAACCCCTGGGGCTATGAGTTCACCTCAGGACACTACATCTACAATCCGAAGACCAACTTCTGCGCGTACTTCGCGTGCATTCCATCATTCTGGAAGTCCACGAACGGCTACGTGGAAGAATGTCGCGATGGTGACTTTAGCCACTCTGGAGGCCGTCAAGGCTCGTGTTCGTATCACGGCGGTAATTGGCGACCCCTGTTGCAGCCGTAGGGTGTCATCCGCGTAACCTATCGAGCGAAACGTAGTGGAAGGGCCGATACGTCAACGAACGCTTCGGCCCTTCCCTCGCGCTCGCCCATCCTTCCCCACCAGCTCTCCATCCTGCCCAGATGACCAGGGAGGCCACTGGCCCAACGCGGGGCGCTCCCATCCCACGGCGCGCGGTATCGTTCTGGGCAGAGGCCGCCAGCGCAATGGCGCAAGGGGTGGCCGAGACCGTGACCCGGCGCGACACGCGACCGGGGAGAGGAGCGCAGACGTACATGTCAGAAGATACGCAGCAGAACGCGCCAACGACCCCCACAGGGCAGGCGCAGCAGACCAGCGCCCTTGGCGCGTTTTCCGATCAGCTCGCCGCCGCCTATGAGCGCGCGTCGCGCTCGATCGTTTCCATCGCGGCGCGCCCTCGCCAGTCCGCGAGCGGTGTGCTCTGGCAGGCGGATGGCGAAGTGGTGATCGTGACCGCTGACCATGTGGTCGAGCGCGAGGACGACATCGCCGTGACACTGCCTGATGGCCGTCAGGTGCGGGCGACACTGGCGGGCCGCGACCCGAACACCGACCTCGCCGTCCTGCGCCTGACGGGTGTGGAGCTTGGCGCGAGCGCGGCGCCGATTCAGGTGAATGAAGGACTGCGCGTGGGGCATCTGGCCCTCGCGATTGGCCGACCACTGGAGGGTGGGCCGCGCGTCTCGTTCGGCGTGGTCAGCGCCGTCGAGGGGCCGCGCCGCTCCGGGCATGGCGTGCAGATCGAGGGGATCATCTTTGCCGATGTGACACTCTACCCCGGCTTCTCGGGTGGTCCACTGGTTGATCTGGATGGCCGGATGGTTGGACTGAATAGCTCACGGCTGACTCGCCAGAGCGCCGCGCTGCCGTTGGCGACGGTGCGACGTGTCGTCGGCGCGCTGCTGACCCACGGCCGCATGCGCCGCGGCTATCTCGGCGTCGGCACACAGCAGGTTCCGCTGCCCACCGCGCTGGC
>DASQSS010000340.1:0-2582 GCA_035642255.1 Ktedonobacterales bacterium
TGCTCTACCCGACCAGAAACGGGCTGAACGACCTCGCCGTCGAGCCACAGTATCAAGGGAACAGCTTCAATGGTGAGCAGGCGATCACCGATGCGCTGAAGGACTCCTATAAGTATGACCCGGACGCTGGCCCGAACCAGCCCGCGTTCGTCAATCGCATCGTCGAGAAGCTGTGGTCTGGCGCCAAAGAGATGCCATGGAACGAGGTGAAGTCGCGCGCGGCGACCGACCCTTCATGGATCTGGCACCACCCGCGCGCGCTGGATGACGTGCGGGACGCGATGATCAGTCGCGACCAGTGGCGCGGCATCGGCAATGGCTTCGTGGAGCGCGGGCCGTTCCCGCCGCCACGCCCCACCGCCGAGGTGCGGCTGCTCAGTCGCGACGACACGACCGGAGAGGCGACCTTACGTGTGAAGCCGCTGCATGGCGACACGCTCTACCTGCAGAATGGCGCCAGCGGCGCGCGTGAGAAGCTCACGTCATATGATGTGAAGACACGCGCGTTGCGGCTAACCCTTACTGCCGCCAACACAGAGAACGGGATGGAAGGTGATCCAGTCCCCTGGACGAACACGATCAACCTGAAGTACCGACTCTTTGGCGGGCCGGGCGAGCGCATGTGTGAGGTGCAGGCGCTGCCGTCGGGCGCCATCCGCTATACGACGGACGGCTCCAGCCCAGCGAGTAGCGGCCAGCCCTACCAGGGCCCATTCCGCGTGCCAGCGGGCGCGACCCTCATCCTGGCGCAGGCCAGCGCGGACGGCGTCGTGTCGGAGCTCCTGCGCGTGGATGCGCCGAAAGACGGGCGCGCCGACGACAGTGGCGGCGAGGTCTGGCGAGTGGATACCGGCAAGCCCGCGACCTGGCGCAAGGGCCACAAGCTCGACGCGACGAGCGAGGTCTTCACGTTCCTGGATCAAGCCATCCGTCAGGGCGCGACCCTCGGCGGGGTGCGCGTCACCGCGATGAAGGGAAAACAGTGGGCGGAGCTATCGCTCGACGAGGGCACGTACCTGGGGAGTGAGAAGGTGCGCGATCAGGCGACACAGCTGCGCGAGCTCATCCCCGGCGCCAATCTGACGCTGGAGGTCGCGGCGCTCCAGTTGCTCGATGGACAGCGATTGCTCGACCTGACCAGGGAGCTCAAAGAAACGCCCATGCGCTATGAGGTGACACAAAGCTGATGGCGAAACGCAAAGCGCGCAACACTCTGGGCTTCGGCTTCGACCCGGCGCAGTCGCCACATCACTTCGCGGTGATCGTGGAGCGCGAGAGTGGCGCCGTGACTATCGAGGAGCGCTTCACCTTCGCCGCCGGCGAGGCGGGCGATGGCGACGCCGACGCTGAGGAGGCCACGCCGGAGGCCAGCGCCAAGGCGACGCTCGACGCCTACCACTGGGCGCGCGTCGCTTCAACGGTGGCGGAGGCTTTCAACGCCCGGCTGCGCGCCGCCGACCTGCCGACGGGAACGTGGGCGGCGGAGTCGCTGCTGGCGCCGCACCTCGGCAAGGAGCTGACCCTCCTCTTCTGGGCGGTCGAGGACGCCGATCCATCGCTGCTGCCCGCCATGCTGGCGAACTGGGTCGGGCTGGCCCCGGAGGAGCGCTGGTGGCTCTACACCACCATCAACGCCACCAGCGGCCACCCGGAGCATGGGCGCGACCGTGGCTGGCGCAAGGCGATCAAGATCGCGTTCGCCGAGAACCCCATCGCCGCGGCGGCGCCCTCCGCGCTGCTCGGCGATGCGGTCGCGCCCCGGCCCCGTCGCCCGACCCAGCGGCGCGCCAAACACCCGCTGCCAACGGTAGAGCTGGACCAGCCAACCCTGTTTTGAGCGAGTCGGCGGCTGAAGCCGCCGCACCCCAGCCCGCGCAGGCGGGCGTCGCGGCCCGGAAGGGCCATCCAGGCGCGGTTTCAACCGCCAGCCCTACACCCAGAGGAGCCCCGCATGGACGAGCACACAGCCACCACCTCTACCACCACTCACACCACTGCCACGCCTAGCGCCGCCCGCGCCTTCATCGAGCGGCAGCTCCCCGTCAGCAAGCTCTCGAAGGAGAGCTACAAGGAGCGCAAGTCTAATATGGGCCAGACCCTCACCGCGCTCGGCAAGTGGTGGGGGCGCAAGCCACTCGTGCTCGTCCGCGCGATCATCCAAGGGCTGCTGCTGCCCGACACTGATGACACCGACGCCGACCGCGAAACCTTCCTCGCGCTGATGACGATGGACGACGACGGCATGCTCCGCCGCCTCGACGCCATGCCCGCCGCGAAGATCTACGGCATGCTGACCCCACGCGAGCAGGCCGAATACTTCACGACCGAAGGCGGCAAGCTGGCATGGCGCCGCGAGACGGGCAAGCTGGACCGCAAGAGCGTCACCCACCGCGCCTTCCTGCGCATGGGCTATGACGAGCGTCTGCTCTATTGCAAGCGCCCTGAAGAGATTGACGGCCCCAGCCCGGAGGCGTGGCAGCGCATCAACGCCCATCTGGGCACACAGGCCACCAGCCTGGCGGAGCTTGTGGCGGAGCTGGGCGCGCGGCGCTTCGGCGGCGTCCCGCGCGTCGGTGATGTCT
>DASQSS010000341.1:0-6007 GCA_035642255.1 Ktedonobacterales bacterium
CTGTGGAAGGGTTCAATTCATCCAGCATCGGCGCAGCTCCATTGCCCGTGGCGCGCAGCAATACAATCTGCCCTCCCGGACCAAACCAGGCCGCATCGAGTGGCGCGCTCGTAGACGTGATGGAGCGCCAGGTCGCACCGCCATCAATGCTTTCCTGTAGCGGATTCCCATTCGCGGATAATTCGGGATATTCCACCCAGGCATAGAGCGCGTCAGACCTTGGCGCCCACAGGCTGATCCTCTCGGCAAGATCAAAGATGTGAAGCTGGCGCCACGTGGCGCCAGCGTCTAATGTCCCGAACAGGATGGACTCGCGCTGCGGATTGGCAGGAACCACCCGGCCATAGGCGATGACGAAGAGCTGCGCCGGATTCGCTGGGTTCACAGCAAATGCAGTGGGAGTTCGTTCAGCCGAGTTAGGATATGGCAACCTCGCGTCCAAAACCTTGAAAGACCCGTTGAGCGAGAGATCACCGAGCATCCACCTGTCGGTCGCTGACGCTGGAATGAAAATGCCGATCAAGTGGCCATTAACGAGGGTGGCCGCCTGGTATCCCGCGCCCCCTGAGAAATTCATCCGCATACCAGCGGGCAGCGTCAACGCGCGCCAGGTTCTGCCCGCGTCGGTTGTCACTGCGAACTGGCTCGGTTGCACATCTCCCACGATGATCGTATCGGGATGAATCTGGTCTACCACCACATCGCATTCGGTCACAGATCCAATCGCCTGGATGTCCGACTCGTGCCAGGTATGGCCGCCGTCATCACTGATCGCCAACGCGGGATAGGGCCATGCGTCGGTCCCGGCGCTGGATACGCCGCAGCCGATCAGCCGCCCGGGCGCCGCCGCGCTCACGGCGAATCCGTGCGCACCAAATCGGCGGGTGGGCAGAATCGCGCGCCAGCCAGGAGGAGTCGCTGGGATGGCGGTCGCGCTGGGAGCGGGGGTGATCGTCGGCGCGCTGTCTGCCAGGGTGGGCGTGGCCGTGGACGCGCCGATACGTGTCAGCGCCGCGTGGTTCAACAAGAGGCTGGCGATGCTCCCAACGATCAGGATGACTGCCGCCGCTACTGATGTCGCGCGCCAGGTGTCTTGCGTCCAGCCGAAGCGGGAAAGTGACGGCGTGGTCCGCGCACGCGCCGCCATGACGTTTTGCCGGAGCCGCGCGTCGGGCTGCGGGACTGCCTGCTCACGCAGTGTCGCGCTGATGCGGGCGTAATCACTCAGGCGACGCTGACAGACATCGCAGGTGGCGAGATGCTCGCGCAGCGCCGCTGTCGCAGTCGCGCCAAGCTCGCTGTCGTAGAACGCCGACACCTGATCGGTGCGTATGCCCTGGGGGCAGGGCGTCTGTAGAGCATTCATTCGCCTGCCTCCTCATGAGTGTACTGCGCGCGAAACTGCTCTCTGGCGCGCGAGACGGCCATTTTCGCGGCGGGGCGCGACATCTGGAGCATGCGCGCGATTTCCTCCGCACGGTAGCCGTAAACGTCGCGCAGAATGAGCGCGGCTCGCAGCCGTTTGGGCAGCGCTAGCAGCGCCGCTTCGATCGCGTCTCGCTGCGCCCTGCGCGCGGCGGGGTCAGGCGCCGCCAGCGTGTGAACCTCTGCCGCGCTCAGGTCAAGCGCTTGTATCTCTGAGCGCCGGTCACGACGATAGTTCAGCGCAAGGCGCGTGGCAACGCGAAAGAGCCATGCCCGCGGCTGCTCGTAGGTGGTCACCTTGCCGAAGTGGCGCCATGCGCGCAGGAAGGTTTCCTGGCCGAGGTCGTAGGCTGCCTGCTCATCACCGGTCATGCGCCACAGATAGCCAAAGATGTCGCGCTCATGGCGCTCAATGAACTGCTCGAATGCCAACGCGCCACCGTCAGTATCAGCGCCGTCGGCGCTGCCGAAGATCCGCGTCGAAGGCGCAAGACGGTTAGTCAGCGGCTTCGACACGGAGAATCGTAGCGGGCTGGGCGTCTGCTTCCTTGTCAGCCTTTGGCGCCGTGCGCTGGCGATGAGCGCCATCAACATCATTGCCACCTTCCCATAGTGTCACTACTCGCGCGTCTGTATTGAGTCGACGCCTTGCTCGCTGTCCCAGCGCCCGTCACATGCTCTCGTACATACAAACACCCAGCGGCGCGCGAAAGGTAACATGGGTTTGCAGACAATACGACGAGGCCCCCACTCCCGAGTTGGGAATGGGGGCCTCTGAGCGCCTCAGTCAGGCAAGCGCATTACGCCTGCTGGGGGTGAAGCTGCGGGTTGGCGTCCTGGCGAATAATGGCATCACCACTCGCCGTGACCTTCACCTTGCCGTCCTCGATGGTGATCATGGCTGTCTGACCTGGCTGCACTACGCCCGCCAGAATCGCGTCAGCCAGCGTGTCGTCCACGTTCGTCTGGATCGCCCGGCGCAGTGGCCGCGCGCCAAACTCTGGATCGAAGCCCTCACGCATCAGGAACTCACGCAGATCGTCGCCAAACGTCAGCTGGATGTTCTGCTCGCGCAGGCGAACCGCCGACTGCTCCAGCAACAGGTCAACGATCTGGCGCAGGTCCTCGCGACCGAGTGAGTGGAAGACGACGATCTGATCGATCCGGTTGATGAACTCAGGCCGGAACGCTCGCCGCAGACCCTCCATCGCCTTTGCGCGCTTCTGCGCCTCGGCGCTGTCCTCCGCGTTCTCGGCGTCGCCCCACTTGGTGGGCATGAAGCCGATGTTCGCGCGGCGAATATCCTCAGTGGCGGCGTTGCTGGTCATGATGATGACGGTGTTCTTGAAGTCCACCGTGCGGCCCTGACCATCCGTCAGCCGTCCGTCGTCCAGAATCTGCAACAGCGCGTTGAAGACCTCTGGATGCGCCTTCTCGATCTCGTCGAAGAGCACCACGCTGTATGGGCGTCGGCGCACCTGCTCGGTCAGCTGGCCGCCCTCGTCATACCCGACATAGCCCGGAGGGCTGCCGAACAGACGCGAGACAGTGTGTCCCTCCATGTACTCCGACATATCCAGCCGGATCAACGCATCCTGGCTACCGAAGATCTCGGCGGCCAGCGCGCGAGCCAGCTCCGTCTTACCCACACCGGTCGGCCCCATGAAGAGGAACGACCCAATCGGGCGGCGCGGGTCCTTCATCCCAGCGCGCGACCGGCGAATCGCTCGCGCGACCGCGCTGATCGCCTCGTCCTGACCGATGACGCGCTTGTGCAGGTCACCTTCCAGGTTGATGAGGTTCGCGCGCTCCGACTCCAGCATCTGGCTCACCGGCACGCCGGTCCAGTTCTCGACCGCCTTCGCGATCTCCTCTGGCGTCACCATCAGCGTCGCCGTGCCCTTGGCCTTGGCCTGCGCTTCCTCCAGCCGCTGCTGCAGCTGCAGCTCGTGCTGGCGGAGCTTGGCCGCCTTCTCGTACTCCTCGGCGAGCGCCGCGGCTTCCTTCTGCTGCTGTAGCTCCG
This sequence comes from Ktedonobacterales bacterium, assembly GCA_035642255.1. Lineage (GTDB taxonomy): Bacteria > Chloroflexota > Ktedonobacteria > Ktedonobacterales > JADMIN01 > JAKAIY01. The sequence continues at coordinate 3,449 of DASQSS010000341.1, forward strand.
TCAGCTCGCGCTCAAGATCCCGCACGGCCTCTGGGCCGAGCAGCCCGCTCTCGACAGCCTCCAGCCGCAGCGACGCCGAAGCCTCGTCCATCACATCAATCGCCTTGTCTGGCAAGAAGCGGTCATTGATGTAGCGATCAGAGAGCTTCACCGCAGCGTCGATGGCCTCATCGGTGATACTGACGCTGTGGTGCGCCTCGTAGTTGGGGCGCAACACCTTCAACATGGTAATCGCTTCCTCGACCGACGGCTCGCCAACCTTCACCGGCTGGAAGCGCCGCTCAAGAGCCGCGTCCTTCTCGATGTGCTTGCGATACTCGTCGAGTGTGGTCGCGCCAATCACACGCATCTCGCCACGCGCCAACGCTGGCTTGAGCAGGTCAGCCGCGCCAACCGCGCCCTCCGCCGCGCCCGCTCCGACGACCGTGTGCAACTCATCAATGAACAGGATCACCTCAGGATTGGCCCGCACCTCTTCGATGATGTTCTTGACGCGCTCCTCGAACTGGCCGCGGAACATCGCTCCGGCGACCATGCCACCGATATTGATGGCGACAATGCGCGCATCTCGCAGCGTCGGCGGGACATTGCCCTCAGCGACGCGACGGGCGATGCCCTCAACGATCGCTGTCTTACCGACACCTGGCTCACCAATCAGCACAGGATTGTTCTTCTGGCGGCGGCCCAGCACCGTCAACACACGCCGAATCTCGCGGTCGCGGCCACTGGCCGGGTCGAGCTTGCCGTCGCGCGCGTCCTCTGTCAGGTCACGCCCGAACTGGTCAATCGTCGGAGTCTTGCTCTGCTTGTTTGGCTCGCGCTGGGCAGTGGCAGTGCCACCTGGCCGACCCGCGCCCATGGGAGCGCCATTCGCGTTGAGCATGCCGCCGTTGTTGAAGAACGAATCGAACATGTTGCCGAAGTCCGCGCCGCCTGTCTCGGCGTTCATCTGCCCAAGCAACTCCTCGGCGCACTGTCGGCAGTAGAAGTGCTGCTCGCGGCGGCCGTTCGTCACTGAGTTCAGGCGAACGCGGGCGTCGTTGATCTGGCAGCGCTCACATTTTTGCATTCTATCGTTCCCCCTCGTATGTAGGGTATCGCACGGCTCTACACGGGCTTGCGGCCTCTCCGTGCGATGTCTTGGTTGTGCATTTCTGGCGGGCCACATCGCCGCGGCCCTGTCATCTTGTCCCAGCGTCACACCGCGCTGGCGCGCTCGCTACTCGTCGTCCTCGGCTTCCTCGCTGGAGGTAAGCTCGACCTTTCTGGGACGTCCGCGCGGTCTACGCGGCGGTTGCGCCGCCTCGAATCGCTCGAACACCTCATCCGCCGTCAACTGATCGCCTGCCATGACCAGATAGGCTCGCGTCCACAGCGTCGGAATGCGCGTGAGCTCAGGGAACTCATCACGCAAGACGCGCGACGTATGCGCCTTGATCTGGCAAACGATCCGATGTGGAGCGAGTGTTGGCGGGGCTGCGGCGGCCACGTACACCCGGTCAGGATGCACCACCACCAGCAGCGGATGAAACTCCACCGCGCTCGCGCGTTCCTCTATTAAGGCGCGTAGTCGCTCGGCCACATCGCCCGTCAGACACGGCTTGGAGCGCATGGGCCCCCAGACAAAATGATACGTGATACACACGGTATCATCTTCTTCCGGCTGGAAATTGTGTATATCCATGTCACTCACCTACATATTTATACCGCATCCCCACCTTGGCGTCAAGGGTTTTGGTGACGAATGTTGTAGATTCGTGTCCACGATCTACACAATTTATTCTATCGTATCTACGCGCAAAGTTGTCGCGTGGTTACGCCGACGGAGGCGGCGTGGCGAAATTCTAGCGCGTCTCTAACAATGCGCGGCGTTTGGCCGGGTTCTCTGGCGCATCGGAGCGTATCGTAGTATGTCGCGGTATGTCGCGCCGCTTCTCTTGCGATGGCGCCGGAGTTACCGAAGGGTTCTACGGCTCCAGATACAATGGAGAATCGACAAAACGCAGGGCATGCTTGCCACGAGCTATGGCGTATCGCGACATGACCAAGGGTATGTTATACTTTGCTACAGGTAGTTTGGCGTATCTGCGCAGGAGGAAAGCGATCGTGCGGTGGCGACGCCGCCGGTCTCGCAATGACCCTGGCGCGACAGCAGGAGTGTGCGACGTGGCGCAAGAAACCTACAAGGTTCCCGAAGTACAGTGGTGGGGGCTCCCCGTTGGCCTGACCTTTATCGTGTCAGCCATCGCTGCGACATTCTACGTGAATCTCGGCTACGATTCCTTCCTCAACGGAGTCATTGGCGCGATCGCGCTGCCGATGCTGGGCCTGGGCATCGTAAGTCTTGGCGCATTCATCTATAGCATCATCGCCCATAACGTTGGGAAGACCGAGGCCAAGCGCTTCATCCCCGAATCAGCGCACTAATCGTTTTTCTGAACAACAGGCCAGGCGGTCCATATCTGGGCCGCCTGGCCTGTTTTCTTGCCGTTTTCTTGCCGTTTGTTGGCCCTACATCACCTATGTGTTGGACCGACCGCGACTTGCGCACTTCCCACG
>DASQSS010000342.1:0-2945 GCA_035642255.1 Ktedonobacterales bacterium
TACGAGCCGCTATGCGCGGTCGTGCTGATGGAGGTCGCCGCGCCCGAGGTCGTCCAGCCGCTGAACGTGCCCGTCTCGAAGCCGCCGTTGGTCAGGCCACCGGTTGGAGCCGGAGTCGGCGTCGGCGGGATTGGTGTCGGCGTTGGCGGCGCTGTCGTCGGCGTGGGGGTTGGCCCAGTCGTTGTAGGCGTCGGCGTCGGCGTCGAGCCACCACAACTCGCGAACTTGAAGGAGCCGATGCGCGTCTTCCAGTTGAAGGCGCCATTTGCTGGAATGTACTCGCTGGTGTACCAGAACGTGCAGCCGTCGGACGGGTCCACCGTCATGGAGCTGTAGTCGCCCCAGCGGCTCAGATTCGACCCAGTCTGCGAGCCGCCACCGACGATGAGGCTCGTTTCACCCTGCGGCATGGTGTTGAGCGCATCGGTCGCCAGGCGGCCCGTGTAACTGATGCCTGGATGCAGCGAGCTGCTCGACACACTGTAGCCCATCGCGATGTCGCCGGATTGATCTTGCGCGATGCTGCCCATCCAGCGATAGCTCGCGTCGGGCGCGACCGTGCCTTCCTGGTAGACCGAGGGGCTGGAATTGGGGCTGCGAATCTCATACCAGCGCATGCCTGTGGAGCTGCCAGAGGTGATCGCGTGATCCACGACCAGCGACTCGTAGCTGCCAAAGTTGCGATACGAGAGGCGGTACATCAGGCGGTCGGCCAGCGAGTCAAGCTGCTGTGTCGTCCCTGACTGTGGGATGCAGGTGCCGCCACCACACGCCTCAGCGTACGAAGCGACGGCGATGCTGGAGGGGCCAGTCAGCGACGTGTTGGCCGGAGTCGTCCAGTCGACATGGAACTTCCAGAACGCCAGGCTGGTCGTCGTATCAAGGCCCAGGATGTAGTTGGGCGAGCCGCTCGGCGGCAGGGTCGAACTATCGAGATTCGAGGGCAGCAGGCCACCATAGGTCGTGCTGGTGGTGAAGCACTGCTGGGTCGCAGCGGCGCCCGTCAGCATGGCGCTGCGATTGAAGGCGCACATCTGCGCGCCCATGAAGGCATTGGTGCTGCCGTTGAACAGGTTGTAGGTCTCGTAATAGCCGTCTGGCCAGACAGCCATCTTCGGGTAATCGGGAAACGCTGTGTAGGGGAATGAATAGCGATACCATGTGCCAGTGGGATCGCTCGACGTGGAGACCGCGACGCACTCATACCAGGTGGAGGTCGCGCCCGTCACCGCGAATTGGCTGATCACCCAGCGATTGGCGATCTGATCAAACACGACCGTGGGGTCGCCGTCGTTATCTGTCTGGCAAAGCCCACCAAAACTGTTCCACAGCGTGTTGATGGTCACTGGACCATAGCGCACTGACCCTACGGCCCCCCGGTTCGGGTCTTTGTTGAAGACCGCGAAGTCTGTGTTGACCGTCTGCACGTAGTCCTGCGGACCGACCGTGCCGTTGGTGTCTGGTGGGGCCGCGCTGACAGAGAATGTGCCATTGGGGCCGCTGAAGCCATTGCCTACGCCGTCGAAATTGTTCGACGCGGTCGGCGCCGTGAGGACCGTCGCCCCCTGGACCGGCGCCGTGAGATGATTGCTTGCCCCACGCCGCAGGGCGGGCATCCTGATCGGAGCGTCCGCTTGATGCGGCGCGGTCACAGGACTCGGTGTGCCCGCGACCGTGCGCAATGGCACAGAGAGATCATGGTGCGAATCGTGTGTAACAACCGCGCCATGATGGATAGGCCCCTCCGCCGCATGCGCGGCGCGTGGCGCGAGGCTTACCACACCCACGAGAGCGGTAGTCGCGAGGAGCGCTGCGGCGACCGCAGCAGACATGGCCAACGAAAGACGACGCCGGTGCATGGTGGAATCATCCTCCCACAATCGGTGACGTAGCCAGCTCCATTGCTGGCGTAGTTCCAGGAACCTATTTCGCCAGCGGCTTCAATCATCGCCGCTGATAGCCTGGCCACGGGAATGGAGCGACCCTTCGACACGCGTGTCTTGCGAAGAGCGCGCGTAGTTGTCAGGTGGCGCGAACATCACTCAAGGCATGCGAGCGTCTGCATAAAGTGGGCGAAGCGCACATTGCCAGTGGGGTAGGTGGTTCCAGGCCCACATTGCCCGGTGCGCCGCCAGAACATGAAGAAATTCTTGACGTTACGTGAGAGAAAATCACGTCAAGTATACTGGCGAGCGGCGTCTTGTCAAGCCCCCTTGCTTGGTTCTGGGTGCATGCCGCTCAGACCGAAGATCGTGAAGCAGCCGGGAGTCGTGGTCCTCACCCGGGCGCCCTATAAGCGTTCGCTATCATCCTTATTATGAACGCTTGCGTCAGGTCGGTGCGGGTCACGCTGAAGCGGCGACGCGGTGTAAGAAACTGTCAGAAGACCGGCAGAAGCGAGCGAGCCGCAGCCTCAAGTTGTACAAGCGTTTTGAACCGTCCTGTACCAAACGTCCTGTACCAGTTCACTCTGCTCCGCCTGCTCTATACACTATCGAGCAAAGAGGCTGCGCGCGGACACCGCGAGGATTGTGCGGCCTTGCGGTCCAGGTAGGACAACGAAGAGGGATGCGCCGCATGAATCGAGTCGCCATATGGATTTTGGACCTTATCTCCAGTGCGCTGTTGGTATATGGTTGCTGGATGTTTGCGGGCGCGAGCGGTGGCTACGGTTGGAGTGGCGCCGGCAGTTGCGTGGCGCCAGGCGGCCCCTGCACGACAGAGGTCCAGCAAGCTATTGTTAACCTACCTGGTCTGTGGATGTACACCAGGCCGGGCGGAGGTATGCTCGCGCTCATTCTCATCACACTGGCGGTGTTGATGGGACTAGCCCTGTGGATTGGCGAGCCATTGCTGGCGCTAAAGCGTGGCTCCTCGTCGCGGACGGTGATCCTGATCCTCGCGCTGCTCACTACCGCGCTCCTGATCGCTAGCGTCGTGTCCTC
>DASQSS010000343.1:0-8823 GCA_035642255.1 Ktedonobacterales bacterium
AAGGCGCTCGGAGGACCCGCGATGTTCCCCGTGGGCGCCTGATAGGGTGAAGGCGGCGCGCCATTCGGGGCGCCAGCGCCATTGATGCCCCACGGATACCCGTGGACTTTCAGCGACCCCACCCACGATGTGAAATCGGCGGGGTTCACGACATGCACCGGCGCCTCCATATAGGTGTGGTAGATGCCGCAGAGTTCGAAGCAGCGGAGCGAATACGTGCCAATGGCGCTGGGGGTCGTGCGGATGTGTGTGAAGATTCCGGGTACCGCATCTTCCTTGAAACCCAACGCAGGTACAGAGAACGAATGCACGACATCGAGTGACGTGATGGTGAAGTAGACCGGCTGATTGACCGGCAGCTCCAGGATCTCCGACTGCGCGTTGCCGTACTGGGGATAGGTGAAGTTGAACTGCCACTGCTCGCCCGTCACATAGACCTGGAGCACCTTGAGCTGTGGCGCGGGCGCGGCGTCGGCCCGCCCCAGGAAGATCAGCCCCCAGATGAAGAGCGCCACCGCATGCGCTGTGGTGATGCCCACCCAGGCGATGATCGCGGTGCGACTGGCCACTATTGGTGGCCCATCGCGCTCTGGCCTGCCGCGCGGCCTGAAGGCAAAGAGATTATAGAAGCCAAACACCATGACGAACATGAACACTGGCATGGCCACGCAGGTAAAGACGATCAGCGTCAGGAAGTTGTCTGACGCGCGTAGCGACACCAGCGGCGTCCAGGTGAAGATCCACGGCGAGAGCGCGACCACCACCAGGATGCCGATGATCGTCAGCGCGGTGTAAATGTAGACGGCGCGCCTGAGATGCGGGACACCCGGATCAGGGCGATCAGCGTTGGGAGTCTGATTCACGGTACCCTCCAAACCATCCAGAGCGTTCGGCTGCTGGCGCTCCTCGCCGCAGCGCGCTGATGCGTCAGCCTTGCACGGTGAATGTGCCCGACATGAATCCGCGCGTGGACATCGGCCCACCGAAGCCATTGAAAGCCGTGCCGCAGGGGTCGAAGCACTGCCAGATGTAGTTTCCGGGAGCGCCTGTAACGAACGAGAACTGCACCACTATCGGATGTGGTGGTAACCCTTGATCCGCGCCCGCGTTCTCTACGGCGTCAGGCTCGCCTTGAATCGGCACGCTTACATACAGCCAGGGCTGTTGATCGCTCGGGATCGAGTGGATGGTGAAGGTATGCGATACCTGGCTTGGATCGAGGCCGTTGACGGTCTTGCCATTGACGGTCATCGTGCCGCCGAGCGTTCCCTGGACCTGTGAGTAGAAGTGGTTGAGGATTGGCGTGGATCCATCGTAGTTCTCGATCGTGATTGTCACGACCGCATGCGCCGGCACGACCAGGTCCGTGCGCGGCCCATAGCGCACCCAGTCGGGATGGAAGTGAATGGCCGTGATGCTGGGCTGCGCGAACTGGTAGTGATGCTCCTGCAACCAGGCGTCGGTCGGCGTATTGGGAAACGTCTGGAGCGTCAGGCTCACGTGCTTTTGTGGCAGGTTCGGCAGCGGAGCAGCTTGCTGCGCCTGAGCCGCAGGGGTGGTCGTCCCCATGAAGTGCAAGATCGCGGCGATTCCACCGACCCAGATGACACCGAGGATGATGAGGACAATGGTCACTGACCACTTCCCCCGCGGACCGTTCATTGGCAGGCCACCTTCCGTGTGGCTCAGGCGGCATCGACAGACCGCATCGTCGTCGAAGGTCCTTCCGCCTGATGACGAGACAACTGAAGACCGAGCACGCATGAAGCGCCCGCGTGTCCAGCGCGAAGGCGCCAGCAAACATCCCTCTCCAAAACATCCCTCTCCAGAGAGGATCTGATGCAGTGATGAGTAGCTTCGCCTGACTACTCCGCTAGCCGCTCACTCCTGGCGGCAGTGGTACACGGGCGCCACTCGTTCCTGCATGGCGCGTCCAGCGTGATGTTTCGTGGGAAACACTGCGAACCCAGAAAAGCGGCTAGTATGTCGCAAAGCGACGTTTCCCGCACGACAGGCGCCAGACTACGGAGTATTGCTTATCGCCATGTGTCTCGCCATGCGGCAAGGCGTCGCTTCGTCTGAAATGATGCTCGTCCTGACCTGAGGGTAGCGCCTGCTCGTCCTGGGAGCGCGCTACGTGGTATACTGTTGACTGGGAGCGCGTGGGCGTGGCGCGATGAGTGCGCCAGCGATGACGTGAGAGCGAGGAGACGCGCTCCAGCGGCGCAATGAGCGCCATACCACCAATGACGGCGGACGCAGCGCGGGATCTGTGCGCAGCGCCCGCCTTCGCGCACATGGCGCGCCTATGTCGCTGAGTCGCCGTCCTGATGTTGAGCAGATCGCGTGGATTCCGCCAAGTGTGGGCGACACGACCGCAACGGACGCCGCAGGGAAAGAGTACGAGAACACAAAAGCATGCAAATGATGGAACGAACTGACGGCGCTTCCGCAAAGCGCGTCCGCGAGGATATCCGTAACGTCGCGATCATCGCTCACGTTGACCATGGCAAGACGACGCTGGTGGATGGCCTGCTCAAGCAGAGCAAAGTCTTCCGCGAGAATCAACAGGTCGGCGAGCTCATCATGGACTCGAACGAGCTGGAGCGCGAGCGTGGTATCACCATTCTCGCTAAGAACACCGCCATTCACTACAAGAACGTCAAGATCAATATCATTGACACACCCGGCCACGCCGATTTTGGCGGTGAGGTCGAGCGCGTGCTCAACATGGCTGACGGCTGCCTGCTGCTGGTGGACGCTGTCGAGGGACCGATGCCGCAGACACGCTTTGTGCTGCGCAAGGCGTTCGATCTGGGTCTGCGACCCATCGTCATCGTCAACAAGATTGATCGGCGCGACGCCCGCATCGAACAGGTGGTGAGCTGGACCCAGGATCTGTTCCTGGAGATGGCCACTCGCGACGACCAGCTCGACTTCCCCGTGCTCTACGCCATCGCGCGCGAGGGCATCGCGCGGGTTGACCCGAACGACGATAACATGGACCTCGTCCCGCTCTTCGAGGCGATCATCGAGAACGTGCCTGCGCCCATCGTGGACGAGGATGGCCCATTCCAGATGCAGGTGACCACCCTCGACTACGACGACTACAAGGGCAAGTACGCCATTGGCCGCATCACACGCGGCAAGGTGCGCCCCGGCATGCCGCTGGCGCGTATCACTCGCGAGGGCGAAGTGCTGCGTGGCCGCTCGACGTACGTCTTCACCTTCGATGGTCTTGGTCGCCGCGAGGTCGAAGAAGCCGCCGCAGGTGACATCATCGCGATTGCCGGACTCGACACCGTCAACATCAGCGACACACTGACCGATCCCGAGGTTCCCGAGGCGCTGCCCAGCATCGACATCGAGGAGCCGACGCTCAAGATGACCTTCGGCGTCAACACCAGCCCCATGGCTGGGCGTGAGGGCAAATGGAGCACCTCGCGCCAGTTGCGGGCTCGCCTCTATCGTGAGTTGGAGACGAACGTCAGCATGCGTGTGGAGGATGGCGCGAGCGCCGACGAGTTCGTCGTCTCAGGACGTGGCGAGCTGCATCTGGCGGTGCTGATCGAGACGATGCGCCGCGAGGGCTATGAGCTGCAGGTCTCGCGTCCGGAGGTCATTACGCACGAAGAGAACGGCCACACGGTCGAGCCAATCGAGCGGCTGGTGATTGATACGCGCGAAGAGTATGTCGGCGCTGTGACCGAGAACGTCTCACGGCGCAAGGCGCGGCTCGCCAACATGGTCTATGACGGCGTTGGCAACGTGCGCCTGGAGTATGACATTCCAACGCGCGGCCTGATCGGTCTGCGCAACGAGTTTCTGACGTTGACGCAGGGCAACGGCGCGATGGCCAGCATGCTGACTGGCTACGAGCCCTGGCTCGGCCCCATCGGATCCGCGCGCAACGGCGTGCTCATCGCGTCCGAGGGCGGCGTCGCTGTGACCTATGGCCTCAATAACGCGCAGGCGCGCGGCCAGACCTTTATTGACCCTGGCACGCCCGTTTACGAGGGCATGATCGTTGGCCTGAATGCGCGGCCCGACGACATGATGGTGAATGTCTGCAAAGAGAAGAAGCAGTCGAACGTCCGCTCTTCCACCGCCGACATCTCCGTGCGGCTGTCACCGCCGGTCAAGCTGAGCCTGGAGCAGTCGCTCGACTTCATCAACAACGATGAGCTGGTCGAGGTGACGCCGCAGAATATCCGTCTGCGCAAGCGTCTGCTGACCCAGCATGAGCGCTCCCGCGCGAAGGACAACGACTAGCCAGCAGCCAGGGACGCTACAGGCAATGTCGGGCAATGTCGGGCAATGTCGAATCTACCCACGACGAGTCTGTAGCGTTTCCTGGCAGCGGTGTGGGACTGTTCAATGACAAATGGTGTGCTACTCGGTTTGACGGCGGCGCTCTTCTGGGGCGTCGCCGACTACTGTCTGCGCGGCGCCACGCACGCGGCCGGAACCTTCCGCGCGCTCTACTTCATGCAGGTTGTCGGTCTGCTCGCGCTGCTGCTCGGAGTCGAGGTCTGGCGACCGTTGAGCTTCGCTCACGCGACACCGGGGCTCACGTTAGCTGCGGCGGCGCTCAGCCTGATCATTCTGATGGGCGCGGCGTTGCTCTATCGCTCCTTCGCCGTTGGAAAGCTGGCGGTCGTCTCGCCGATCGCAGCCTCGTTTGGCGCTATTACCACGATCCTCGCGCTGCTTTCAGGTGAGCGCCCGACCGTGCTTCAGTTGGTGGGGCTAGCGCTGCTGCTCGTCGGCGTCGTCCTCTCAGGTATCGCGCCCACTCAACCCGATGACATGGCACAGGCCATAGCACGACAGCCAGGCGCGGAGAGGCGATGGCTTGGGCCAGGAGTAGCGGAGGCGCTTGGCGCGACGGTACTCTTCGGCGGCGCCTACTGGGCGATGCGCTATGTCGTCGGACCACTCGGCGGTGTGCAGACGGCGATGATCGGCAAAGCGACCGACCTCGTGGCGCTGACGGTGGTCGTGCTCGCGGCCTGGGCCTCGCGGCGCTTCGTGGGCGCAGTCAGCCTTGCTCAGGGCGTGGCGACACCAGAGGAGCGAGCGCTGGCTCCGCGCTCCCCTCTCTTCTGGCGCTGGCTGATCCCCGGGGCGATCCTCGATACGGCCGCGAATGTCGCTTACAACTTCGGTGTCACGGGCGCGCTCACGAGCGTTGTCGCCACGCTCTCGTCGCTCTTTACCGCCGTCACGGTCGTGCTGGCGTGGATCTTCCTACGCGAGCGGCTCACACGCGTCCAGTGGAGCGGCGTTCTCTTTATCCTCGCCGGCATCGCGCTCGTCAACCTCTAGTGGCCTGTTAGCCTGCTTCAGTCCAAAGCACAGGGCTGCTTCGCACAGCGCGTCAATTGCGCTCGCCACGCGCTGTCGGGTATACTTGAGCAGACGTCAGCACATCAAGGCGCATAGCGTCAGGCGTCAACCCGGGGCTGTAGCTCAGTGGATAGAGCAGCGGTTTCCTAAACCGGAGGTCGGCGGTTCGAGTCCGCCCAGCCCCACCCCTCATCTTCTCTGTTGTATTCAGCATTCTTGGCCGACCGCACGCGCTCGATGCTCGCCAATTTCGCCATGTTGACGCCAACCGTGACGCCAACCTGAATGCAAGGATACTCAGAGGATGCCCTATGCGAACCAATTGAATCAAGCTCGAGTACCTTGGCGTTCGTTGTGCGTATGTTCAGTTACAGAGCACGCGATAGACGTATCTTGGCAGCTAGCCAGCGCTGTACACCAATTGACGAGTGCATCTGATGCATGCTAAAGTTGGCCCGATTCAGGTAAAATCAAAATGTCACGCCTAATCGGCTGAAGGGATAAGTAATGAGCGATGCCATGCCAGAACAAGGTACACCTCCAGAATCGGTGGCAGCCTCCATCAGGTGGATGATACCGGAGTCAATCACGCCGCAGTATGCAACCAACTTCGTCGTCCAGCGGATGCAGCACGAGTACCTCATCTCGTTCTTCCAAATCCTGCCACCGCTGCTGATCGGCGATCCAGAGCAGGTCCTGGAAATGCTCAAGCAGAACAGCACACTTGAGGCGAAGTGCATATTCCAGGTCATGATTGCTGAAGATCGCCTCTCAGAACTGACAGCATTGTTGGAGTCTGGCGCAGGGTTACAGCCTGCCTTTACATCAGTGGCGGCGAAGCCCGCGACACATAATGATTCAGAGCCTGCAGAGTAAGGAGACATTCACATGGCAGCCTCTACGCTCGCTCGCGCCGTCACTTCTGGTTCAGGCTCGGCGGATTACCTCCCCTCGCGGATAGTGGTTAACGCGTCAGTTGTTTCATCACATGTCACTATCCGTGCGAACTCCACTTTGTACGGTGATACTGAGGTCGTACACAGTTCCGCTCGCTCGTTCCAACTCTTCGGCTCGTTAGCTCCTTTCGTAGCGGGCTGGGCTCTCGTGCAGGCCCTGATGCTAGAGCTAGAGATGGATGATGAGTTGAGTGATACCACTGTCATTCTTAGCGACAGTGTTTTCAACGTGTACGGGGCTGGCAATTCGGTAGCCGAAGCACTTCGTGACTACGTGGCTTCTCTAGTTGAGCTTTATCAGATCGTGGAAAAGGACGTACACGACGGAGTGCCACATACGGACTTAGAGTTTGCCCGTCTCAAGCGCTATCTTCAGCATCTGTAGGCGGATAGGGCATTGAAGACAAATCATGTGGAAAAACAGCTCGAACACAAATTTGGGTTCGAGCCAGACACTGGACATGCAGTCGATCACCGTTGGTGGAGCCTGCGTCTAGATGGCCTACCACCTATCAGAACAAAAGTCTCACATGGCAACAAGGAAATCTCCCAGATGATTGCGGGCAAAATGGCCAAGCAACTGCGTGTTCCATCGCCTTTCTTCCGCGAAATGATCGCATGTACGAAAAGCAAACATGACTACTATGACAGCGTTCGAACTCATCCCGTTCCCCCATGGGAGCACCGGATAGTCTGAATCATCACCTGGTTGACAGCTTCGGAGTCATGCCAACCACCTATCCGAACAGCGCGTCATTGAGCTTTGACACCGCGTCACGCTGCATGGTTGGGACAGCGTGACTGTAGCGATTCATGGTCAGGCTGATGTCGCTATGCCCAAGCATCTCCGCAACGATCTTAGGGTGGATGCCTTGCTCCAGCAGCAATGTCGCGGCGGTGTGGCGCAGATCATGGAAGCGCACCCGTGGGAGGCCAGCGCGCGCAAGCAATGGCGCAAAGTCGCGGCGAAGGAAGTTCGCGCCCTCGATGGGACGCCCGACGGCGTTTGCGAAGACCAGATCAGGCGCATCGGCGGATGACTCCCATAACGCGCCAGCCGCTAGCCTATCCTCAGCTTGCCGCGCGTGATGCCTCCTGAGCGCCGCGACGCCTTCTGGTGCCAGGTCAATACGCCGTCGGCTGCGCGCCGTCTTGGGTGGGCCGAGTCGCCAGCCTTCGCCGGGGACACGCTGCATAGTGTTGCGCACCTGAAGCGATGCCCGTGTCAGATCCACGTCACGCCACTGGAGGCCGAGCAGCTCACCAAGCCGCATGCCCGTCGTGAGCGCAAGCGTGATGATCGCCTCCAGCTTGTCGCCCTGGGCAGTTGCTAGCAGCGTCTTCGCTTGTGTGAGCGTCAACACCTGCATCTCACTTTCGGCCATGCGCGGCGCGTCGAGTAGGTCGGCGGGGTTACGCGCGATCAGTCCCTGTCGCTCAGCTGAGGCGAAGGCTTGCCGCAACGCGGTATGGGCGTGGTGCACGGTCGTTGACGAGAGGCCCGCGCCGTCGGGTGGCATGGCTTGCAGGTCGGCATAGAGTCGCTGCAGGGCGCGCGGGGTAATGCGTGTCAACTGATGGCCGCCCAACGTCGCTGTGACGTGGCGCAGCAGCTCACGATAGCGCAGCCAGGTACGTGGTCGCAGTGTGGCCTTCTTGCCGTCGAGCCACTCGTCTAGGAAGGGTGCCAGGCGTAGTCGGTCGTCCGTCGGCGCGTGTAGCCCCTTATCCCGATCGCGAATCGCTTCAGCCATCTTGCGCGACACCTCGGCGCGTGTCATGCCGTAGAAGTCCTTGCGGCGTCCATCCTGGAGTGTGAGCCGCGCATGCCAGCGTCCGTCGGCACGGTGGTAGATGCTGCCTTCGCCATTGCCGCGTTTCTTACCGCTCATCGTCTTCGCCGCCTCCTGTCATCCTGCTAGCATCAACTCATCATCATCCAGACGTTGGCGTCACCGGTTGGCGTCGCTTTGAGCAACAGTGTAGCTGAGCACACGCCACTTGTCAGTAGAGCGTGTCGTTTGAAGGGAGGCGTTTCGCGCACAAGGACTGGTCACTCTGGGTCAGAGGGCGTCACGAGATGGCGTGAGCTGATGCGACCTGATGTATTCGCTGCCTTATGTCGACCAGGTGGCGCCGTCTGCATCCGATCTTGATGACGGTACAGACGCCGCCAAAGGGTTTGATGATGACGAAAACTCAGAGGGCGATGATTGAACGAGTCGTATTTTCCGTCTTGAATCATGCGCCACGATGCCTCTCAACTGATGCGTTATGTCGTGCACGCCTATTACGTGCAAAGAGGACTTTGTACATGATTTACCATAATACATCACCGTTTCGTCAAGTAGGCAGCGTCACAGATGCAACGGTCCATCACCTCTCGACCACCTCTCGACCACCTCTCGAAGCTCATGCAGATGCGGGCGCGCGGTCGTCTAGCCCATCGCTGAGGCGCTCGCCACTCACAAGCGCGCGCTCGATCGTTGGCCAATCCGCTGGGCGCCACACAGCCGCC
>DASQSS010000344.1:0-9698 GCA_035642255.1 Ktedonobacterales bacterium
CGGGCACGCAAAACGCGCGCCGCCGACCGAGGCGGAACGCGCGCTCTTTTCCACCGACACCCTCATCCGAGGGCCGATACACTCAGCGAGCGCCGAGACGCTTCAGTCGTCTCGGCGCTCGTTGGTACGATGACTCGCGTGACTGTTTTACGCCTCGGCGTGCGAGGGCTCTGTGGCGCGCGCCTCATCCAGCGCCTTCGCCTCAGCCTCTTTCGAGGGTGGCTCCTCGGCGATGCCTGTCGGCGCGGTCGCCTCTGGGGCCTCTGTCGCCTGTGGAGCCTCTGGCGTGGTGGCTGCGGTCACGGCCTCAGTTGGCTCGGCGCCGAACTCCTCCAGCGCGATCGGCGCAGCGGTCGCGCGCTGCTGGCCCTCGGCGCGCTCGCGCTGCGACTCATACTGGCGGCGGCCATCGAGCGCGGCGTCAGCGATCTTCGAGCAGAGCAGGCGCACGGCGCGAATCGCGTCATCATTTGACGGGATGGGATAATCCATCTCGTCGGGGTCGCAGTTGGTGTCCGCCAGCGCGATGACTGGAATCTCCAGGCGGCGCGCCTCCAGCACAGCCGTGTGCTCTTTACGTGTATCCACCACGAAGACGGCCGCTGGCAGCCGACGCATGTTGCGGATGCCGCCGAGCGTGCTGTTGAGACGCTCCAGCTCATCGGTCAGGTGCTGCGCCTCTTTCTTGGGCAGCCGATCGAACTCGCCATTGTCGCGCCGCGCCTCCAGATCCTTCATGTAGCGAATACGCGACTGAATGGTCTGGAAGTTGGTCAGCATGCCACCGAGCCAGCGATGGTTCACGAAGAACTGGCCGCTGCGCTCCGCCTCGTCGCGAATGGACTCCTGCGCCTGCTTCTTGGTGCCGACGAAGAGAATGTACTCGCCATTGGCGGTGAGGCTGGAGATGAACTTCGTCGCCTCGTTGAGGCGCTGCACCGTCTGCTGCAGGTCAAGAATGTGAATGCCGTTGTGCGCCCGGAAGATGAAGGGGCGCATCTTGGGGTTCCAGCGCCGGGTCTGATGTCCGAAGTGGACGCCTGCCTCGAGCAGCTGCTTCATGGTTGCGGCGTTTGCCATAGGTTCTGGATGTCCTCCCTTGAAATGATGATCCTCCGCCTCCATCCGCTCGCCCGGTGAGCGCGTCGCCGCGCCAGGGACCGTGCGATCAGGAAGCGTGTGTGGTTGATGCGTCTCGCCTGCGAACGTCGTATAGCGAGCGCATACTTCTTGATTTTATCACATCGCCTACGCTCACGCAACTGCGCATATGCGGTCGCGCGAGCGAATCGCGACGCGGGAGATCCCTGCTGGAGATGGCTCCTGGGACTACGACGGACTACGACAGACCACGCCCCCGCACGATGTAGAACGAGTATGCGGAGCCATCCGTCGCGCGGGGGCCGCATTGGCGACGGTGACGGCTAACGCTGGTCATGACCGCCCGGCTGAGTCGGCTCGGGCAATGCGACCCAGAAGACGCTGCCATGGCCAAGCTCACTCTCGGCCCAGATGCGTCCACCGTGGCGCGTGATGATATCGTTGCTGATATGCAGCCCTAGCCCCAGTCCCACGCCCGAGCCGCTCTGCACCTGCATGCCTGGTACACGGAAGAATCGTTCGAAGATGTGCTCCATCGCCTCTGGAGGAATGCCTGGCCCATGATCATGCACCGTAACGAGGCGCTCCCTCGCCGCGCTCCAGACCCGCACAATCACGCTCTCAGTCGCGGGTGAATACTTGAGCGCGTTGGAGAGCAAATTGGAGATGACCTGATAGATGCGCTCACGGTCAGCGTAGATTGGCAGCACGCATTTGTTGGCGGTGATCAAGCGGATATCTCGCTGCGCGAGCACGCGTTGCTCGTTTACCGCTTCTTCGCAGATGTCACACAGGTCCGTCATCTCCTGATGCAACGCCAACTTGCCGTCTTGAATCAGCGAGACATCGAGCAGATCGTTGATGAGACGCTCCATCCGCGTGATGGCGACCTGCATGCGCTGCGCCTGCTCGATCTCGCGGGTCTCGTCACTCGCCACCATCCTACGGGCCATGAGCTGAGCGAGAATCTTGAGTGTGGTCAACGGCGTCTTCAACTCGTGTGAAGCGATGCCGAGGAACTCGTCTTTCTGGCGCTCCAGTTCGTGAATGGCGGTGATATCGGTAACGACACCAATCGCTCCGGCGATCTGGTTGTGCTCGTCGCGCCAGGGTGTGCAGCGGGTGAGCGCCTGAATGTCTTTGCCACTGTCGAAGCGATGGATGATAAAGCGCTGTTCGATAGGGCGGCCCAGCACCCGCGCCAGGTGCAGCGGCTGCCGGTCAAATGGAATCGCCTCACCCTCAGGTGTCCGGTACTCAAACGGCGCGCTGATGGGCTGCGACACATGCTCTAGCGAGGCGTAGGGCAGGCCCAGCAAGCGCGCGCCACAGGGATTGATGCGCAGAAACGCGCCTCGGTTATCGGTGACAAAGATGCCGACGTCGGTCGCGTTGAAGATGGTATCGAGCTGCGTGGCGGTGGCGCTGCCACTGGCAAGCGCCTGTTGCGTCTCGTTATAGAGCCGGGCGTTGTCAATGGCGATGGCCGCGCGCTCGCTCAATCCCTGGATCAGCTCCAGATCGCCGTCGGAAAAATCCCTGCTCGGTCGCATCGCAAGATACAGGGCGCCAAGCGCGTGCTGACGTACGGCAAGTGGCATGCAGACGCACAGGCATCCTGGCGTCTGCTCTTGAGGCGCGGCGGGGTCTGTCGCGCCCTCTATCGGGAAACGCTCGAAGACGGGGGAGAGGGTTCGCACACACTCACTGACACCGCTACTCGTGTCGTCCGGGCTGACTTCGACGCGCTCCGCCAGTCGCTCGACCAGACGCTGGAGCATGTCGTTGATGGGATCGTGAGCGAGTAGACCAGGCGCGGGCGCGCGCATGGCAACCTTGCGCAGCAGACCGTCATCCTCCAGCAGATAGACAGCGCACGCGTCGCCCAGCGCGGGCGACACAATCGCGGTCAGCCGGCGCGTTATGTCGCGAATGTCGAGTGTCGCATTGAGCGCGTCGCTGGCGTCGTTCAGGAAGCGCAGCCGCTCATGCGCGCGCGCCGCTTCGTCGCTGGCGCGGGCGCGCTCGATGGCAAGCGCAGCGCGTCCGCCCACTATCTCGATGAGGCGCGCATCGTCGCGTGTGAAGCGATGCGGCTCGCTGGCGCCGACGTAGAGCGCGCCAATCACCCGCTCTTCGACGATCAGAGGAACCATGATGAGCGAGCGCACCCGCACGCCTGCCCGCAATTGCGATATGAAATACTGCGAGTGCGGCGTATGCTCCGGGATGTCGGTGATGAATACAGGCTTGCGATCACGCATCACGTCGCCGATGATGCTCTGCCCCAGCGGTACCCGGATGTCTGTGGCGGTCTCCGCGCCAACGCCACTGGCTGCGCGCGCCGTGACCATGTCGCCTGTCTCATTGATCAGGAAGATGGCGATATTTTCCAGCTCCATCTCGCAGCGCAGCCGTTCCAGCAGCGTGCTGAGTAGTTCGTCGAGGGGCAGATGTGTGAGCGCAATGTCGCCTACCGCTTCCAGCATGCGCATGCGACGCTCACTCTGACTTACCGGGTCTGAGGCGGCCAGGCGCTTGTTCGCGAGGGGAATCTGCGTATCCGCTGTGGTGACGACCAGCGTGGCGCCTAGCATACGGCCGTGACGGCTGATGCGGCGCAGTTCAATATGCGCGGGCATCGTGGCGCCGTCGGAGCGCTTCAGCTCGCACATGCTCAACTCCGCGGCGCCCGATGACCTTAGCGCCTCGCGCAGCCCCAACGCCCCCATAGCGAAGCGCCCGGGCCTGTCGCGACCGTCATCCGTGTCGCCCGTGTCGCCTGTGTCGCCCGTGTTGCTCGGGTCGTTCGCTGGGTCGGGGGTGACGACGCGACCGTTGAGCACGCCGCATCGCAGGTATTCATGCGCGCTCATCTTGAGCAGCTCTGACTCAGCGCGTCCCAGCAGTCGCTCAAAGCCCGGGTTCGCGAATTGGATGCAGCTCGCGAGGTCCACCACGCAGATCGCTTCGTCCAGCAAAGAGGCGGTAGGCCGCAGCATTTCGACATAGTCGCGCAACTCTAGAGAGGCGTCTTGCTGCGCACGCGTGAGCGCCACAGGCCGACGTCTACGTCCATGCAATATCTTCAGGACATCAGAGGACGACTTCATTGGTCGGTTATATCCCGGGGCCCCGCGCCCCTTGAGTTTCCACTGCGCTCGCGCACCTTCAGTCAACCGCGTCAATGACCTCATTGTGTTTGGCCCTAGTTGGGCTCGGTGGCCCGAACGCAGTATGGTTCAATGGGCGCCGAGCATCGCCATGCAGGTACAACCGGAGACGCCGCGCTCCAATGCGCGCATCGCCTGCAACGCCTCGCGAGCAACGCGCATTTCTGGCAGGCGCGCGCTGTGGGCGAGCGGCGCCAGCCGATGAACTTCGCTCCATGCTTGATGGAATGCGGCGACAGGCGTCTCTCCTCGGTCCACCGCTAACTCCAGTTCGGCGACGTCAATGACCGCGACGGCGCCCTGGTTGCTCACGACGAGGTCAAGATCGAGATCGTCATGCCAGAGCATCCTTGTACTGTCTACCTCGTGACCGGCGCACACGTCAATGTACCACTGTACGACAGAACCTTCAGGGTCGAACGCCGCCGTGACAGTGTATGCCTGGCTCCAAGCGTCAGCGGAGTAGAGCTGGAGCCAGTGGAAGCCAGTATCGGCGATCAGCGTCAGGTCGCCCGCCACGGGCTTGTACAGCGGCTCGCGCACGTCGATCATGGTATAGAGAGTGACAAATCCGTTGAACGCGGGCAGTCCGACTCGCGCCACGGTGAACGTATGCTTCAGGATGCGCGACCAGCCTGGCCGATTGCCGTACGTGCGCTTCATTGCGACGCCTCCGGTGGGGCGGTAAGCGAGCCACCAGCCGCGCGGCGCAGACGATCCCGCAGGGCCAGGCCCAGCCCCTCCGACGCGAATGTATGCGCCAATAACAGATCGCAGCCACGCGCATCGAGCGCGCGCAGAGCGGCGTAGAGTCGGCGTGTCTGCTCGGCGGGGTCGCTGGCTGGACCCAACCGCTCCACCACCGCTCCCAGCGCTTCAAGCGCCGCCGCTTCATCATCTGGGACGAGCGCCCCGACCCGCGAGCCGTCCGCCACTGCGCGACGCGCGCCCACCAACACAGCGACTCGCCCAGCGTCGGCAGTGGCGTCATAGACGATGAGACGCGTGCGGGGCGCGTAGTGGCGCGCCATCTGGCCGGGCGCGCGCGCGACTCCCGCAGCGGTCGACGCGTGTTCGTCCGGCCCCTGGGCGTTCGGGATGATCTCCCGGAGCTGTTCGAGTGTGACGCCTCCGGGGCGCAGCAGCCTCGGCGGCTCACTTGTGAGGTCGAGCACGCTGCTCTCGACACCAACCACACAGGGGCCACCGTCGAGGACTGCGGCGATACGACCATCGAGGTCAGCGAGCACATGCGCGGCGGTCGTCGGGCTGGTGCGCATGAAGCGGTTGGCGCTGGGCGCCGCCAGTGGGACGCCCGCGGCGCGAATCAGCGCCCGCGCGATGGGATGCGCGGGCAGTCGCACGCCGACCGTCTCTCCGCCAGCGGTGACGACCGTGGGAATGTGCGCGGCGCGCGGCAAAACCAGCGTCAACGGTCCGGGCCAGAAGCGGTGCGCCAGCTCCCAGGCGACTGGGGGAATGTCGCGCGCGACCTGGCTCAGCGCCTCCACCTCGGCGATATGGACGATGAGCGGGTCGCTGTGTGGCCGCTCTTTCGCGGTGAAGATGCCCGCGACCGCGTCGGCGTTCGTCGCGTCGGCGCCCAGCCCATAGACAGTCTCGGTGGGGAAAGCGACCAGTTGTCCAGCGCGCAGCAGCGATGCTGCTTCCGCGATGCGCTCCTTGATCTGCTCAGGTGGCAGGCTGCTATCGCTCACGTCGAGCCTCAGGGCACCCCGGATCTCACTCATCTCGCCTGCTCCAGTCTTCTCTGCGGCGCGCTTTGCCCCTCTTTTACCCTTCTGGGGAACGCGTACACACGCGGACGGTCTGGCGTGACTGGGTCCAGCCGGGTCCAGATAGTGTCTTCGTGTCGGCTCGCTCGTTAGAAACAGTGTCGCACATGGCGAAACCGTCCCGGCATGCAAAGCGGCTCAGCGTCCGCGCGGCTCCTCAGCATCACCGAGGCGCCACCGAGATGGCACGGGGCCGTTGCCCTGCGCCGCTGGGTGGGTGTATAGTAGTGCGCGATTGCTGAAAATATCCGTGGAGGACGACGCCCGGAACGCGTAAACGAGCGATGCTCATGGGGCGCGTTGGCGAGGGGGAGATCGTTGACCAATCAACTCCGCCTGGCGTACGGCATTCTGACAGATGTCGGACAAAAGCGCGAACGTAACCAGGATAACGTTACCAGCCATGTGCCAGAAGAGGCGGGCGTTCTTGAGGAGCGCGGCGCGCTCTTCGTCGTCTGTGATGGCATGGGCGGGCACGCCGCCGGCGAAGTCGCCGCGGAGCTGGGCGTTCGCACGATACGTGAGGTCTACTTCGCATCGCAGGGACAGGATGTCATCACCTCAATTGCCCAGGCGGTCAAAGCGGCCAACGACGCGATCTATTCCCTCGCGCGGAGCCACTCCGAATATAGCGGCATGGGAACGACCTGTGTCACGCTGGTCATCGTCGGTGGCCGGGCCTACATCGTCAACATCGGCGACAGCCGCGCCTACATCATCCGTGATGGGCAGATGCGCCAGGTCACGCAGGACCACTCCTGGGTGGCGGAGCAGGTGCGGATCGGGCTGCTGACGGAAGAACAAGCGCGTGTTCACGCGCACCGCAATGTCATTACACGCAGCCTTGGCACTCAGCCAAACATCACCGCTGATCTCTTTGTCGAAACTCTGCGCGCGGGTGATCGTGTGCTGCTCTGCAGCGACGGCCTGCATGGCTATGTGGAAGAAGACGCCATCGCGCAGGAAGTGGTGACGCAATCCTCACCGGAGGTCGCCGCGCGTGACCTGATCGACATGGCGAATGCCAACGGCGGCCCCGACAATATCTCCGCGATCCTGGTGGAGGTGGTCGAAACGCCGGAGGTCACCGGCCCGATTCCGCTGCCACCAAACGCCGCGGAACCCATCGAAGAAGGTACGACGCAGCCATTGCCGGTTCCCCCTGGGATGGCGCCTGCGGCGAGCGCGGCAGCGGCAAGCGCGGCGGCGGCGAGCGCGGCGAGTGGTCTGCGCGTTGGAGCGACCCCTGGCGCAGCGTCGTCTGAGAAGCCGACCAGGCGCCGTCGCAGCGGTCTGCTCGCATTGCGCCTGCTGGAGATCGCCGCTTTGCTGCTTGTTCTCTTCACGGGATGGTACGTCGGCTTTGGCCCACTGGCGACACAGCGCGCGACCAACCAGCAGGCGCAGAACAACCTCGCGAACGCGCGTCGCATGTTGCAGCAGGCGCACAGCCAGACGCCAACCGTGGCGCTCAAGTCGCTGGCGCAGGCGCGCACCCTGGCGCTCACGGATATCAACAACCCTTCGCTTGACCCATCGGTGAAGGCGCAGGCGCAAACATTCCTCGATCAGGAGCTTGCCCCGGCGGTGCAGCAGGCGCTCCAGCGCTACAACTCGGCTGCGCTCATCACGCCAGCGCCCGTTACCTCGGCGGTGACGTACTCGATCAACTGCGTCACGCCTGGCCAGACCGCGCCCACACCGGTCACAGCGGTTTCGGGGCTGGTCCCGGTCTCAGCGGCGCCTGGCAAGCCTGCGCTCGTTGCGGGTCAGCAGGTCGTGTTCTTCGTTGACGGCGGCTCACTCTATGAAGCGCTGGTTCCGGTGGATGCGAATAACACGCCTGCCGCTGGAACCACCGTCTGCGCGCCCGTGACGATCAAGGGCGTCGGCGCGTTTCTTTCCATCGCTGGCGAGGGTGACACCGTCTATGCTCTGGCGTCGCAATCCAGCGGTGGATATAGCGTCATGGCGGTGACGTCGACCGGATTGAGCAACGGCGCGCCGACGAGCAAAGCTACCCCGCTCTTCACGGTGCCGGTGGCGCAGGAGACGCCGACGCACCTGGCGGTAGCGGGCAAGCTGCTCTATATTAGCTATGCGGGCGGCGCGACCACTCCCTACGGTCTCTGGTTCTTCAATGGGCAGCCCAAGACTGCTGGCGGCTCGCTTAGCCCGGCGCAGACCATCGCGCTGCCAGCGGCTGCGGCAAGCTTGCTCTCAGCCAACAATACGCTCTACATGCTGCTGGCGGATGGTACGCTCGGGCAGCTCGATGTGGCGCATCTCTATACCGCGCTGCCCGTGATCGCCTCGACGCCCGCCACGACGACTGATCCCGCGACCTATACAGCGGCCACGCCAGTTCCCACGCCGCAAAGCCCCACGGTGACGCCCACCACGGCGCCCACAGCGACCACGACGACGGCTCCTGTCACTGGTACGGCGACGAGCGCCACGCCAGTGACCACACCGGCGTCCACTCCGACCGTAGGGACGATCTTCAGCCAGGGCGCCCGGCTGACGGCTGACCCGCTCGCGCCGAGCGATCTGCTTCTGAGCGACCCGGCGAACAGCCGCATCATTCGCCTCGTGACCAGCGCCAGTGGACCAGGCGTCGGTGTGGTCGAGCAGTATGTCTATAGCGCGCCCGTCACGAACGTGGGCGATATCGCCATGACCGGCGCAGGCTCATCGCTGAACGCATATCTCTGGAGCGATACGCATCTCGTGACTGTCACGCTGCCAGAGCCGGTGTCGGGCAACTAGCGCACGGGAGAGCCGCCAGTCATGGCCAACAGCGTCACGTCCGTCTGGTTCGACACCTATTTGAAGACCTACGCTGAGGCGTTCACCAGCGGCGAGCTTGCCTTTGTCTCGCGCCAGGCGCCGCTGCCAGCCTATCGCTCCATGCTCGACCTGTGCAGCGGCGATGGGCGCCTGGCGATCCCACTCGCGGCGCTTGGCTACGCGGTGACGGGGCTGGAGCGCGACGCCGCGATGGTGGCGGATGCGCGCGCGGACGGGAGACGGCGCGCAGTTCATCCAGGGTGACATGCGCGAGCTGGCTGCCGTGTCAGGCTCGTTCGACGTCGTCGTCAACATGTGGCAGAGCTTCGGCTATTTCGATGTGGATACCAACACGTCCATCGTGCGCGCAATCTACGAGAAGCTGAATCCACGCGGCCGTTTCATCATCGACCTCTACAATCGCGACTATTTCACCGAGCATCAGGGCGTCGAGACGGCCGAGCGGGACGGCCGCCGCATCACCACCACCCGAACGATGAGCGGCGACCGCCTGACCGTCCACATTGACTACGGCTCCGATCTGCCGCCAGATATCTTCGACTGGCAGCTCTACACCCCCGAAGAGTTTGGCGCGCTGGCCGAACGGATTGGCTTTCGGCGGCTCGTCTCCTGCGCCTGGGCTGACGAATCGCACGCGGTCACACCTGCCGATGCGCGCATGCAGCTCGTCTTCGAGAAGTGTTAGACCCCTGGGCGGCGGGCTGGCGGCTGACGCCGCGCCTGGGGTCGGCCTGCGGGCCGACGCGAAGCCTGCCTGCGTAGGCTGCCCACCTGTATCGCCCGTGCGTTGAGGCAGGGCCAGTCACGCGCGGTTGAA
>DASQSS010000345.1:0-19226 GCA_035642255.1 Ktedonobacterales bacterium
GCGGTCCTCGGCGACGCGCACCTGCCTGAGCCAGTCGTCGTGGCTGGCGACCATGCCAAGCGCCTGCTCGATAGCGGCGAGATTCAGCCCGACATGCCCCGGCAGGCCGACATCCGCGCCACGGTTCGCGCCGATGTCCTCCGGCAGCGTGTCGAGCCAGATGATCCTGGCGTCGGCGGGAATCAGCGGCGGCTGCCCATAGCCCAGGCGGAAGTCGAGCCTGGCCCCCGCCAGCAGGATGACGTCGGCCTGGGTCAGCGCCGTGCGACGCGCAAGCGAACAGAATAGCGGATGGTCGGGCGGCAAACTGCCACGCGCCGAGCCGTTGAGAAACACGGGAGCCTGGACCCGCTCGGCGAGGGCGCGCAGCGGCGCGGAGGCGTCGTCCCACCAGACGGTCGTGCCCGCGAAGATAACTGGGCGCTGGGCCTGCGCCAGCAGCGCGGCTGCCCGCTCGATCGCGGCGGGATCAGCCTGCGTGCGGGCGGCGGCTCGGTAGCCGGGGCCGGGAATGACGGCCTCTTCGCTTGGGACCAGGTTATTGAGCGTGTCCATTGGGCATTCGAGGAAGACAGGACCATAGCGGCCAGACAGCGCCTCACGGAAGGCCATCGACGTATATTCAGCGAGCCGCCTGGTCTGCGTAACCGTACGCGCCCATTTTGTGATGGAAGAGACAAGGTCGACATGCCGTAGCTCTTGTAGCGCGCCGCGGTCCACCTGCTCGACGGGAGCCGCGCCGCCGAAGACCAGTACGGGGCTGCCATTCTGGTAGGCGTTGGCGATACCTGTCACGCCGTCCGTAACGCCGGGGCCAGCCGTCAGCAGCGCCACACCGGGGCGGCGCGTCACTTTCGCCCAGCCCTCCGCCGCATGAACGGCGACCTGCTCGTGGCGTGTATCCATCACACGGATGCCCTCGCGCACGCAGCCATCGTATATCGCCGCGATGTGCCCACCGCTGAGGGTGAAGACGACCTCCACGCCCTCGCGCTTGAGCGCCTTGGCGACCAGCATCCCTCCGTGAACCATCACCTCATTCATCGGCTCCATCGGCTCCATCGGCTCCATCTGACGCGCTCCTCTTTGCTGATGGGCCGCGCCGACCGCATTGACGGCTCTGGCCTTCGGAGGCAAGCATACCACGCGGCGATAGGGCCGATAGGGCCGACCTCGTGCGGCTGATACGCCAGCGCGGCTCAGGAAGGAGTGCGCGCATCGTGAGAGGTGTGGCGCAGCGCCCACATTTCAAACCGGGCGCGAGAGCGGAACGCCAGGAGCATCCCGAGCGTCAATACGACGCCGACGGTGTTCCATGTGGTGATCCATGCCCAGACATGGCGCCGCCCATACCCCACGCCAGGCGCTACGCCCGCCGCGCTGAGAATGCGCCACCAACGAGCAGCGCCGCGCCGATGAGCCACAACGGCAGTGCGGCGACATAGAACATATTGATATACCAGAGAAGCGTCGCCAGGAAGCCTAGCGTCCCGGTTCCGAGCATCAGCGCGCCCGCGGCTGCGGGATGCAGCCTTGGCAGGAACCCGCTGACGGCGGCGACGACGCTCAGCGCCAGCGCCAGAATGCCAAAGATCGCGCGCGCCTGATAGAGCGGGTCGGCGCCGATCGCCACGAAGCCGCTCGCAATGCTTACGACCGCGACAATGCCGCCCAGCGCGCCGAACAACGCCCCGATACGCAACATGATGCGCAACCCTCTCGACACCAATGTTCTCGGCGCGTCAGGCGACGCGTCTTCAACTCGCGGACATTGTAGCCCTGTATGCCAGAAACAGCCTGAGCCGAAACTAGCACAGCGTATCGAGAAAAACGCCGAGCGAGCACGCCATGCACATGACGTCAGATGTGCGCCGCGTGTAGGATGAGAGGGGATAAGCGCCGCGGCGTCCGCTCACTGCCTGAGTGGACGCCAGCTTGCATGAGGGTGAAGCCAACGATACAGCGTTGGCTTTTAGGAGTATGCGATGCCCACCACATTGCACGGAACGGTCGAGACGCTGCTGGTATTGCTGCTGATCGTGTTCGTCGTCGCCGTGATCGTGCAGCGCATCCGTCTGCCCTATACGGTCGCGCTGGTGGTGGTAGGCTTCCTTGGGCTACGTCCCGGTTTTCTGGAGGTTTCGCTGACCCCCGATCTCATCCTGCTGGTCTTCCTGCCTGTGCTGCTGTTCGAGGGCGCTTACAACGTTCCAGCGAATCGGCTGTGGCGCAATGTACTGCCGATTACACTGCTCGCCGTACCAGGCGTCCTGATTGGTACCCTGGTCACTGGCGCGATCATCCACTTCGCCTTGAACTTGTCGTGGCAGGTGGGCTTCCTGTTTGGGGCGCTGATCTCCTCGACCGATCCCATCGCCGTCGTCGCGTTGTTTCGCGATCTGGGTGTTCCCCGGCGGCTGGCGCTGCTGATCGAAGGGGAGAGCCTGTTCAATGATGGCGCCGCGATCACGATATTCCAGATCGTGCTCGCGGCCATCGTGACAGGCGCATTTGGATTGGCTCATGGCATCGCACAGTTCATCATCACGGTCGCTGGCGCGCTGCTGGTAGGTGGTCTGGTCGGCTACATTGGCTCGCGATTGCTGCGCGCGGTAGATTCAGCGCAAATCCAGATCACTGCGACCGTTGTCGCCGCCTACGGCGCGTATCTCTTTGCCGACACACTTCACTTTTCTGGAGCCATCGCAGTCGTCGTGACGGCGCTGTTCTTCGGTAACTTCGGCGCCGCGCGCGGTCTGAGCCCACGGTCAGTGCTTGCGCTCAGCGCTACCTGGGAGTTCCTCGCGTTCGTCGCGAACTCGCTGGTGTTCCTGCTCATCGGCATCACGCTGGACCCGCTCTTGATCCTGCAAAACCTGGGAATCATCACGATTGCGTTCCTGGCTGCGCTTGTGGGTCGGGCTGTCGTGGTCTATCTGGTGGTTCCGCTGATCCGTAGTCGGCAAGCGATCCCACGTCCGTACCTGCCTGTCCTGCTTTGGGGAGGGCTGCGTGGCGTCGTCTCGCTGGCCCTGGCGCTCAGCATTCCCTTCACGCTGCCAAGTGGTCAACCCTTCCCCGACCGCAGCGTGCTCCAGGTCATCGCCTTCGGAGTGGTGGGAGCATCGCTGCTCCTGCAATCGCTGACGATGGCGCCACTCATCAGGCGCCTGGGCCTGAAGAGCGAGCGCTCAGGAACGAAGTCGCGGGAAGCGGCTGATCTGCTGCATGCGCGTCTGGCGGCGGTCGAAGGAGCCTTGCTTACCCTGGATCGCGAGCGCGAGCGCGGTGAGGTTGGTCCGCTTCAGTATCAACGCCTTGCCAGCGCCTATCAATCCGAGCGCGCCCAGATACAGGAACAAATCGCGCCCCTCGATCTCGATCTCGATATCGAAGAGCTTGCCTGAGCGCATGCCACCTGAGCGTGCATCCCGTCGTCGCTGGCGCTGCCAATTGGCTTGCGGATGAAGCCGCGCCTGGATGGTGGCACGCTGACCACCGCGAAGCCTGCCTGTACACGCTCCCACCCGCCACATATCAGGCCGCGCAGGTCCATAGCCGCTCCATCAGACGCCCAAACGTCGCGACAATTCACTCATCATGGTTTCCCTCTCGATAGTCTTTCGTCCCGTCATGGCGCCGCATCTGCGAAGCAGGATCAGTGACAAGTATGTCGCAACGCGATACAGCAGGCTTTCGGGTCTGCGCGTAAGACTAAGGAGGTCAAGTAGCGTGAGTCAGCGAATGCAACGGCCAGAGGTCGTCGTCATTACAGGCGCTTCGGGAGGCGTTGGGCGAGCGACTGCGCAGGCATTTGGCAAGCGCGGCGCACATGTCTGCCTGGTCGCGCGAGGCGAGGCCGGCCTGGAAGGCGCAAAACGCGACATCGAGCAGGCGGGCGGCAAGGCCATCGTCGTGATTGGTGACGCGGCGGACCCCCAAACCCATGAGCGCGCCGCTCAACAGACTGAAGAGACATTCGGGCCGATTGACATCTGGATCAACGTGGCCTTCACGACCGTCTTCGCGCCCTTCATGGAGATCACGCCGGAAGAGTACAAGCGCGTCACCGAGGTGACGTATCTGGGCTACGTGTATGGCACGCAGGCGGCGCTTCGGCGCATGATCCCGCGCGACCGGGGCAAGATCGTTGAGGTCGGTTCAACCCTCGCCTATCGCAGCATCCCCCTGCAATCCGCGTATTGCGGCGCCAAACATGCCATTCAGGGATTCACTACGGCGTTGCGCTCGGAGTTGATCCATAACAAGAGCCATGTGCAGGTAACGATGGCGGAGCTGCCAGCCGTCAATACGCCGCAGTTCACCTGGGGACGCAACAAACTGCCGCGCAAGGCGCAGCCAGTGCCACCTATCTATCAGCCAGAGGTCATCGCCGACGCGGTCTACTGGTTGGCGCACCACAAGAAGCGCCAGATATTCATTGGTGGCTCGACGGCGATCGTCATCATCGGCAACAAATTCTTGCCCGGATTTGGCGACTGGTATCTCGGCAAGACGGGCTACAACAGCCAGATGCGACCCGAAGAGCGCGACCCAAACCAGCCCGACAACCTCTATGAGCCAGTGGACACATCAAAAGATTATGGGGCGCACGGCGCCTTTGATGATCGCTCGATCAACCGCAGCTATGAACTGTGGGCCGCTGAGCACAAGGGCATTATCGCGGGCGCGCTTGCCGGGATCGGTGGCCTTGCCGCCGCTGGGCTGATGCTCGTGAGCCGGCAGCGAGGTTAGAGCATGCGCCAACCAGTCGCTCGCGGAGATTCCCCGAACGCGACGCCGCCAGGCTGGAGCTACAATCCTTCAGCCTGGCATGAGCGGCGCTGGCTGCTCGCGCTGGCGGCCATCGGCTTCCTTGCGGCAGTCTATACCGCGCTCGACCAGCTTGGGGTCATCTCAGCCATGTGGGATCCCTTCTTCGGCAGCGCCAGCTCTGACGCCGTCACCCACTCGTTCATCTCGAAGCTGCTGCCCGTGCCGGATGGGCTGCTGGGTGTGCTTGGCTACGCCTGTGACCTGATCTTCGGCTCGCTGGGCGGCAATGATCGCTGGCGCTCCAAAACCTGGGCGACCCTGATCTTCGCCGCCGTCATCACGGGTCTGGGCCTGGTCAGCCTCGCGCTAACGATTCTCCAGGGAACGATCATCGGCCACTGGTGCGCAGTCTGCCTCGTCTCGGCCACGGTCTCCACGCTGATCTTCGGGCTGGGCATCGGCGAGGCGCTCGCCAGTCTGCAATACCTCGCTCGCGTCCGCTTAGCGCAGGACTGGAAACAGGCATGGCGCGCGATCTGGTTCCCTATAACGACCCATCCGCACACAGAGCCTCGTGAGCGCCGATCCTCGGCGGATGGCGCTGAGGCGATGCGCCAGGAGGCGATCTGATGTGGTTTCAAGTCACGGCCATCATCCTGGGACTCTGGCTGATGGTATCACCTTCCATCCTCCCGGCGACATCAACAGGCGCAGGACTCGATCGAGTCGCGGGGCCATTGGTCATCTGGGTGGGTGTCCTCGCGCTACGCAGCGTGACGCGGCCATTTCGCGCGCTGCAGATCGTGAGCGTGCCGCTCCTGCTGATCGCGCCGTGGTTCATCCCGAACACGGCGGCGCTGATGTGGAGCACCGTACTCGTAGGCGTCGCGCTCCTCGCGCTCACCCCCTGGCGTGGACGTGTCGCGCAACACAGCGGCGGCGGCTGGCTAGCCGTGATCTTTCCGGCTCGCCGGTTCGAGGTATTGCCAGACCCTGTCCGATAAGCGACGAGTCGAGCCACGAGCGCCTGTATGTGGTCATGTCATCGTCATGTCATCCACGGAAGGTCAAAGCGCATGACAGGGAGATTGCAGCGCGTCGAGCCGCCATCGTATGCGGACCGGCGCCAGCGAACACACACGGATGTGGATGTGCGCGCTCTGGAGCAGCGCCTGCGCCGAGAAATGGCGGGCGAGGTACGCTTCGATGAGGGCAGTCGGGCGCTCTACGCCACGGACGCCTCGAACTATCGCCAGCCCCCCATCGGCGTCGCGCTGCCACGGTCGACCGACGACGTCATAGCGGCTGTCGCGATCTGCCGCGAGTACGGCGCGCCGCTGCTCAATCGAGGCGGCGGCACCAGTCTCGCGGGACAATGCTGCAATGCCGCGGTCATCCTCGACTTCTCCAGATACATGAACAAGGTGGTCGAGATTGACCCCGACCGCAAGCTGGCGCGCGTGCAGCCGGGCGTCGTCCTCGATGACCTGCGCGCCGCCGCCGAGCGCCACCACCTGACCTTCGGGCCTGATCCCGCGACGCACAACCGCTGCACGCTCGGTGGCATGCTCGGCAACGACTCCTGCGGCGCCCATTCCGTGATGGCTGGCAAGACAGTTGACAACACCCACCAGCTGGACGCATTGACCTATGATGGCCTGCGCCTGAAAGTCGGCGAGACCTCCGAGGCCGACCTCGCGGAGATCATCAGCGCGGGCGGACGGCGTGGCGCGCTCTACCGCCAGCTGCGCGACCTGCGCGACCGCTACGGTGATCTCGTGCGCCAGCGCTACCCAAAAATTCCGCGCCGCGTCTCGGGCTACAACCTCGATCAGCTGCTGCCGGAGCAGGGCTTCTCAGTGGCGCGCGCGCTCGTTGGCACAGAGGGTACGTGTGTCACTCTGCTGGAGGCGACCCTCAACCTCGTCGATAGTCCATCGCATCGCGCGCTTCTCGTCCTTGGCTATCCCGACGTGTACCGTGCGTGTGATCATGTCATGGAGCTGATGGCGCATCATCCCATCGCGCTGGAAGGCTTCGACGAGCATCTGGTGGACGACCTGCGTCGCAAGTCACTGGATGCGGCGAATCTGCGGCTGCTGCCGGACGGGCAGGGCTGGCTGCTGGTCGAGTTCGGCGCCGAGTCGCCCGCCGCCGCCCGCGACATGGCGCAAGGCGCGATGAATGCCCTCAAACGCAGTCATGCCGCGCCAGATATGCGGCTGATTGACGATCCACAGCAGGCGGCGATGATCTGGAAGGTGCGCGAATCGGGGCTAGGCGCGACGACCCGCATCCCCGGCGCAGCGCAGACGTGGCCCGGCTGGGAGGACTCCGCCGCGCCACCGGAGCGCTTCGCCGACTATTTGCGCGATCTGCGCGCGCTGATCGACCGCTATAACTACACGAGCGCGTTTTACGGACACTTCGGCCAGGGCTGCCTGCACACGCGCATTGACTTCGACCTCATCACCAGCGACGGCATCGCGCGCTACCGCTCATTCATCGAGGAGGCCGCTGATCTGGTCATCAGCTACGGTGGCTGCCCATCCGGCGAGCATGGCGACGGTCAGTCGCGCGCCGAGCTGCTGCCCAAGGTCTTCGGACCAGAGCTGGTGCGCGCCTTCGGTCAGTTTAAGGCCGCCTGGGATCCCGACAACAAAATGAATCCCGGCAAGATGGTCGAGCCATATCGCATGGATGAGAACCTGCGGCTGGGGACCGACTTTCGCCCAGCGCAGCCCCAGACACATTTCCGCTTTCCGGAGGATCATGGCAGCCTGGCGACGGCGACACTGCGCTGCGTCGGCGTGGGGCTGTGCCGCCGACACGAAGGCGGCGTGATGTGTCCGAGCTATATGGTCACGCGAGAAGAGATGCACTCCACACGCGGGCGCGCCCACCTGCTCTTCGAGATGCTCCAGGGCGATGTCGTCAAAGACGGCTGGCGCGACGAATCCGTGCGCGAGGCGCTCGACCTCTGCCTGGCATGCAAAGGCTGCAAGGGCGAATGCCCCGTAAATGTCGACATTGCGACGTACAAAGCCGAGTTCCTCTCACACTACTACGCTGGGCGGCTGCGTCCCCGTAGCGCCTACTCGATGGGCCTGATCTACTGGTGGGCGCGGCTCGCGGCGCTGGCCCCGCGCCTGACGAACACGCTCACCCATGCGCCCGTGCTCGACCGGCTCGTCAAAGCGGCGGCGGGCGTCTCCCAGGCGCGCGCAATGCCTACCTTCGCTCCGCAGACCTTCACACGCTGGTGGCGGCGGCGTTCGCGGCATGCAGACGGCGCGGACGGCGCGGACGGCGCTCACGCGGCTCCCGGCGCGACCCGCGTGCTGCTCTGGCCCGACACCTTCAACAACCACTTTCACCCAGAAACCGCCATCGCAGCCGTTGAGACGCTGGAGGCCGCTGGCTTTACGGTCGAGCTGCCGCGCGGCTCGCATTGTTGCGGACGCCCGCTCTATGACTTCGGCATGCTCGACCTGGCCAAACGTCTGCTCCGCGACATCCTCGACGACCTCCAGCCAGAGATCGCCGCTGGCACGCCCATCGTCGTGCTGGAGCCAAGCTGCGCCTCGGTCTTCCGCGATGAGCTGGTCAATCTTTTCCCCGAGGACGAGAACGCCCAGCGGCTCAAGGCTCAGACCTATCTGCTCAGCGAGTTCCTCGAACGCTATGCGCCAGACTTCCACCTGCCCAGGCTCCAGCGCCGCGCCATCATCCAGGGACACTGCCATCAGCAGGCGGTACTGGGTATGGGCACCGAAGAGCGCATCCTGCGCGCCACGCTCACGGAGGTAACGCCGCTGAACGCGGGCTGCTGCGGCATGGCGGGCGCCTTTGGCTTCGAGAAAGACCACCGCGACGTCTCCATCGCGTGCGGCGAGCGCTCGCTGCTTCCGGCGGTTCGCTCCGCGTCGAAAGATACATTGATCATCGCCGACGGCTTCAGCTGCCGCGAGCAGATCGCGCAGACCACCGATCGGAGCGCGCTCAACTTCGCCGAGGTCCTGCGAATGGCCCTGGACGAGCAGCGCGGCGAACAGGCCGGAGACATTGGCGACTATCCCGAGCGCGCAGTGGCGACCATCCAGCCGGCGAGCGCGCCCAGCGCTGCGACCCGTGTGGCCTTCGCGGCGCTTGCGCTTGGCGCCGTCGGCGCGCTCACAGCGGCGCTACGCGCATGGCGTCGGCGCATGCGTTGACGCCACTCACGCCAGGGCATAAGGACGCGAACCCTTGCACGAGTCAGCATCGAGGTCAGGCAATCATAGCAGTACACAATGAAGGATGAATCACCGTATGACTGTCCATCACGATCAGCGACGAAACCAGCGAGAAGCTCAACGGGAAGCTCAGCGGCAGGATCAGGGGCCGTCACACAGCCAACAGAATCAGCGACCTACGCATGGCGAGCGCGTCAAGCGCGTCAAGAATGACCAGCGCTCTAGCCATGACCATCACACCGACACGCAGGAGCAGCAGACGAAAAAGAGCGGCGCCCATCCACGTCGCATGGATTATTCGACCCACATCAGCGACATTCGCCGCGCGACGACGATCAAATACAATCAGGCGTTCCTGCTCACCAACGGCGCGGGTGACATCTTGCTACAGGACGCTGGCTATGGACTGTACTTCCGCGACATGCGCTATCTGGAGCAGTTCGAAATGCGCCTGCAAGATGAGCTAGGCGTGCCACTACTCGCCGACGCGTCAGCAGGCGCCGAAGCCGCGTACGAAGTGACCAATCCGCATCTCTCCCTCGCTGATGGCCGCACGCTCGCGAAGGAGCGCTTGAGCGTGCGGCGTGTGTGGTCGCTGAATGAGCGGCTGACACATACGATCGAACTGCGCAACATGGACCAGATAGACGTGGCGTTCGATCTCACCCTGCGCTATGCCAGCCACTTTACCGACATGTTTGTCATTCGTGGCTCGCAGCCCGGCAAGCGTGGCGAACTGGCGCCGCCCCAGGCGCATCATGACCACGTCACCCTGGCGTATGACGGCGCGGATGACCATACGCGCACCACAAACATCAACTTCGCACCGAAGCCCGATACGCTCGATGGTCAGCAGGCGACTTACAACCTCAAGCTCAAGCCAGGTGGAACCTTTACCCTCAAGCTCGCCTTCACGCTAGAGGACGCTGGCCCAAACGGCGACGACGAGAAGGCAGGCAAGCGCAAGAGCTCAAAGAACACGACGAACACATCGGGTGCTAGCAAGCATGCCGCGTTCGCCCAGGAGCTAGCGCAGACGCCCCGGATCGAGACCAGCAACGCGCTCTTCGATCGCGCGCTCAGCCGAGCGCTGGCCGACCTGCGCATGCTCGCGACCGCCAACCTCGATGACCTCTACCTGGCGGCGGGCGTCCCATGGTATGTGGCGCTGCTTGGGCGCGACAGCCTCATCACCGCGTTCGAGACGCTGGCCTATCATCCAACGCTCGCACGTAGCACCCTGCGCCTGCTCGCGCAATACCAGGGGACCAAAACCGACGGATTCCAGGATGAGGAGCCGGGCAAGATTCTGCATGAGTTGCGTGTTGGCGAAAAAGCCAATCTGCATGAGGTACCGATGATCCCATACTACGGCACAGTTGACGCTACCCCCTGGTTTCTGATGCTCCTCGCCGAGTATGTCCGCTGGACTGGCGACCTTGATCTCTACAAAGAGTTACATGGCAACGTCGAACGCGCGCTCGACTGGATAGACGCCAACGAGGCGGACCGCCACGACATCCCTGGCTATCTCAGCTATGGCTCGCGCTCCGAGCATGGGCTGCGCAATCAGGGCTGGAAGGATTCCGACAACGGCATCGTCAACGCCAATGGCTCGCTCAGCGAACCACCAATCGCGCTGGTCGAAGTCCAGGGCTACGCATACCATGCGCGCCAGGCGATGGCCCATCTTGCCGAAGTGACGGGCGATCATCGGCGCGCGCAGCAGCTTCAGCGCAAGGCCGAGCCTCTGAAAAAGCGCTTCAATGACGATTTCTGGCTGGGCGGCGACTCGGGCTACGCGCTCTGCCTCCAGCGCGACCGCAAACCTTCCCGCGCCATCGCGTCGAATCCCGGGCAGACGCTCTTCACAGGCATCACGTCAGCCGACCATGCTCAAAAAGTCGCTGACCGACTCATGCAGGAGGATATGTTCTGCGGCTGGGGTGTGCGGACGCTCTCGGCGAACGAGCGCGCCTACAATCCACTCGACTATCAGACTGGCTCTGTCTGGCCGCACGACAACGCGCTGATCGCGCTGGGGCTGCGCCGCTGGGGCTTCACGGAGCCGATGACGCGCATCTTCACGGGCATCTTCCAGGCGGCGACGCAGTTCCCTGAGTTCCGGCTGCCCGAAGTCTTCGACGGCTTCAGTAAAGACCGCTACCCGCGTCCGGTTCACTATCCCGTCGCGTGCAGTCCGCAAGCCTGGGCGGCGGGCGCGCTGCCACTGCTGCTGCAAACGGCGCTAGGGCTGGAGCCGGACGCGCTCAACGGCGTCCTGCGCATTCACCGACCGCGCCTGCCTGAGTGGCTCAACGTGGTGACCTGCCGCGGTCTGCGTGTGGGCGACTCGACGATTGACCTGGAGTACCGATGTGAAGACGACACTACACTGGTCGCCGTGCTCGGTCGTCAGGGCGATATCGACGTCGTCGTGGAGTATTAGTAGCGGTGTGGGCGGCGGCAATGGAGGATGTGGCGCCAGCCGCTCGCTACCGCCCTTCCTTACATCTGCTCCTTGATACCACGCCGAACCAGCCACCAGTTCATCGGGAAGCTGGCGCCAAAGCCGATAATCATGCCGATCTGCATCATGAGCCAGAATACGGGCTGGTCGGGGCGGGCGCCGGGGAAGAAGACGAACGCGCTGAGCGCCATCCAGGCGAAGAGTCCGACCTCGAAGGCGATCAGTGAGAGCGTGTCCGCCTTGATAGCCGCCCACACGCCGGGCCAGCCTGAGATGCCGCGCATGGGCGCGATGGTGAAGTACTGGAAGATGATTCCCAACAGGTAGGCCAGCGTGAAGTCGAGCAGGATGTCAGGCCAATAATCTACACCAGCCAGCTTCCATGCAAAGAAGAAGACCGCGAATTCGGCGATGATGTCGCCGAGTGTGCAGCCCGCGCCGCAGTGCGTTACCGCCAGCCAGACGGTCTGCCAGAACGGACGCTGGGGCGCCTGCCGCGTGCGCTCACGCTGGCCCGGCTGCTCCCGCGCCATCTCCTCTGACCACCCATGACCCAGGCGCATGCCGTCTGCGACGCCGCTGCCGACCGTCTCGCGCTCTGGCCGCTGTTGCGTCTGCCGCTCGTGCGGTTGGTCAGTTGATTGCTCTCGCCGAGACTGCGGGCGTGGAGAGCCGAGCTTCCAGAAGGCATAGATCGCCACCGGCCCGAAGTAGAGCGCGGTGATCGGCCAGACCCAGTTCATGATCGCCATCTTCTGGGGATGTCGAGCAACGGCGATGATCAGCGTGAGACAACATAGCAGCGCCACACCAAGGGCAATGCTGGCGAGCGCCTCGAACCAGAGCGGGGGCATGGATGGCGACCTCCTCCATTCCATTCCATAAGGTATGCATGCGAATGCGCGAGCCGCGCCACTCTATGGAGCGCCAGGGACAGCGTGACTTCCTTTGTCACGCGACGCATTGTGCTATCTATAGAGCTATAGAGAGGTATCGCAAGAGCAGGGCCATGCGGCATCCAGCGACTCTCCCGGCAGGCGCCGATGCAGGCGCAATCGCTCTGGGACATCGCTCGGCTTGACGTAGGCTTGAGGTTGCAGGTCGGATAACAGTATCATCCGTCGGCGCATCCTGGCGCGCTGGACTTGCGTTCGTTCGCTAGGGTATGCGAGCGTGAGGACGAGTCGAAGAGCGCGCGAGGGCGCATAGCGCATGCGGGGGCAATGAGCATGGTGATTGTGCTAGGGCTATGGCGCGCACTCGTCGAGGCGTTCAACATGTTCTGGGAGGTGCTCTGGCCGCTGATCCTCGGCTTTGGACTGTCAGCGGTTGTGCAGGCGCTCGTCTCACACCGCACGCTGGCGCGCCTGCTCGGCGACGACTCACCCCGCAGCCTCACACTGGCGACGCTCTTTGGTGTGGCCTCCAGCTCATGCTCATATGCGGCGGTGGCGCTGGCGCGCTCGTTATTCCGCAAAGGCGCCAGCTTCACGGCGGCGATGGTGTTTGAGTTGGCTTCGACCAATCTGGTGATCGAGCTTGGCGTCATTCTCGTCGTCTTGCTCGGCTGGCCTTTCGCCGCGGCGGAGTACGTGGGCGGCATCCTCATGGTCGTCTTCATCGCGCTGATCTTTCGCCTGACGCTCACTCCCCGGCTGATCGAACTGGCGCAGTCGAACGCGGAGCGCGGCGCGCTCGGTCGCATGGAGGGACACGCCGCGATGGACATGAGCGTCGAGAGCGGCGGCTCACTCCTCCAGCGGCTCGTCAGCCGCCCTGGCCTCACCGCGGTCAGCCACCTCTTCGTCATGGACTGGGCCTCCGTCTGGATTGACATCCTCGGTGGCTTCCTGATCGCCGGCGCGCTCGCGGCCTGGGTTCCTGAGTCTTTCTGGCAGGCCTTCTTTCTGACGGGCCACCCGGCCCTGGCGCGAATCGAGGGTCCGCTCGTCGGACCGATTGTGGCGATCGTCAGCTTCGTGTGTTCGGTGGGCAATGTGCCGCTCGCGGCGGTGCTCTGGCGCGGCGGCATCAGCTTTGGCGGCGTCGTCAGCTTCATCTTCGCCGACCTGATCGTGTTGCCCGTCCTCGACATCTATCGTCGCTACTATGGTCGGCGCGTCGCGGCGTATATCCTCATCACGTTCTACGTGACGATGGCCGCCGCGGGCTACGTGATTGACCTGCTCTTTGGCGCGCTCGGCATCATCCCAACGAATCGTGCGGTGAGCGCCATCGCGCAGGGGCCTAGCTGGAACTACACGACCGTGCTCAACGTGATCTTTCTCGCCATCGCCTGCGCACTCATCGTCCGATTCATCCGCACGGGCGGCCCGGCGATGCTGCGGATGATGAACACCCCGACGGGAAGCATGGAGAACATGGAGGACATGGAGAACACAGGCAAGCAGGGAGACATGGACCACATGCCGACGACATAGAGCGGGTGAGCCAGTAGTTTGCGTCGGCTCTCGGCGGGCGCTATGCTGCACGGTGAGGCGTAGCGCTGTGGCGCCCGTCACAGAATTCGCATGACAGGAATGGTAGGCGTGGGTACATGACGCGCATCCTGATCGTCGATGACGAGCCGAATCTCATTGAGCTGCTCGCAGGCTACCTCAGCCGCGAGGGCTATGAGATCATCACGGCGGATGATGGCCCGAGGGCAGTCGAGTTGGCTCGCGCTCAGGCGCCTGACCTGATCCTGCTGGATGTCATGCTGCCAGGATTGGATGGTGTCGAGGTCTGCCGCCTGATTCGTCGCTTCTCCGATGCGTACATCCTGATGTTGACGGCGCGAGCGGAGGAAGTGGACAAGCTCATTGGGCTGTCCGTCGGGGCTGACGACTATGTCACAAAGCCGTTTAGCCCGCGTGAGGTGGTGGCGCGGGTCAAGGCGCTGCTGCGACGTCCGCGCGCTCAGGGCCAGAGCGGCCAGGGCGTGTCCGATACACTGGAGGCGCCGCCCCTGCGAGTGGGCGCGCTGGTGATCGATGAGGCGCGACATATCGTCACACGCGATGGCGTCGAGGCGCCACTCACCGCGCGCGAGTTTGCGCTGCTTGTGACGCTGGCGCGACATCCCGGGCGCGTCTTCACGCGCGCGCAGCTGCTGGAGCAGGTATGGGGCGACGAATATTACGACGACCATGTCGTGGATGTGCACATCGGCAACCTGCGCAAGAAGCTCGAAGATGACGCCGCGCAGCCGCGCTACCTCGTCACTGTGCGTGGTGTCGGCTACCGTCTCGCGCCCGCATGACGCCGCATGACGCCGTGTGAGATGGTGTGAGGCTGTGTGACGTCGGGCGACCGGGATGGCCCAGTGAACGACAGAGCCTGAGGGGAGCGTCTGGAGGCGCGTCATGAACAAGCGCTTGGATACCGGATGGGCCAGATGGGCCGGATGGGCGGGCGTCAGCCTGGGCCGAAAGCTCTTCATCTCCTACTTCGCCGTCGTGCTCATCGGTGTCGTGACCGTCTTCCTGCTGATGTCCACACTTGCCCCAGACTTCTTCTCGTCCTCGATGCATGGCATGATGTCCGGCTCTGGCGGGACGAACGGGATGATGGGCAGCCAGGGCGCCAGCAATGCGGTCGTGAGCGCCAACATTGACGCGGCTTTCCAACAGGCATTGATGCAGTCGCTGGTGGTCGCCGCGCTGCTGGCGACAGCCGCCGCGCTCGCCGTGAGCTATTTCGTATCACGGCAAATCGCTAGCCCAGTCCAACGTATGCTCACGGCGACCCGTCGCATTGGCGCCGGGCATTACGCGGAGCGCGTCGTCGTCCCGTCGGCCAACGCTGGCGATGAGCTTGGCCAGCTTGCGGCGAGTTTCAATGACATGGCCGGCGAGCTGGAAAGGACCGAGCGGCGGCGTGTCGAGCTGGTGGGCGACGTAGCGCACGAATTACGCACACCGATTACCACGCTGACCGGCTATCTGGAGGGTCTGCTCGATGGCGTCGTGGAGCCGTCGCCCGAAACCTGGGCCAAGCTGCACACCGAATCACAGCGCCTTCGCCGGCTCGTGGATGACCTGCAGGAGCTGTCACGGGCAGAGGCGCGCCAACTCCCCATGCGCTCGATACGCATCTCGCCTGAGAGCATCGTCACTACAGCGCAGGAGCGGGTGGCTCCACTCTATGCCGAGAAACGTCTGGCGCTGCAAATAGCGTCGTCCGGGGGCATGCCTGATGTTCTGGCTGATCCTGACCGCGCGACGCAGGTGATGACGAATCTCCTGACGAACGCGCTGCGCTATACGCCAGCGTCCGGCAGCGTTGAGGTGTCGGTCGCGCGGCAGGGAAACATGGTGGCGTTTCGCGTGCGTGACACTGGCGTAGGCATCGCGCCGGAGGACCTGCCGCGCGTCTTCGAGCGCTTCTATCGGGTCGAGAAGTCACGCGCTCGCGCGCTGGGTGGCTCTGGCATCGGACTGACCATCTCCAAAGCGCTGGCCGAAGCGATGCGCGGCTCCCTCACGGCTGAGAGCGCGGGCCTGAGCATGGGTAGCGTCTTTACGTTCACGCTACCCCTCGCCTAGCGAGCCAGCCCTCACCGCCCCTGCCAGCCTCGTCACCCACACCCGGCGCGGCACTCCCCCTACGCTCCCCTGCGCCCCATACTCGTCACGCTTGACCAAATCTTGACCTATTCGCGCATGCTCCCTTGATGTCACCGCGATACGCTCTGGACAGAGGTTGCGGATGAGTCGCATCAACGGCGACACCAAACGACGTCGAGCGACACAGGCGCATAGGCGTAGACATGCAAGGGAAGGTCGATCACCATGATGGGTCTCTTTGGATATGGTTTCGGGCCGGGCGCTGGCTTCATTGGCGCGGGCGCCGTTGGCATGCTGCTGATGGCGCTGTTCTGGATCGGACTGATCGCCCTCGCGCTCTGGGCCATCAGGCGTCTCTTCCCACGCGAGCGCCGAACGGAGCGCGATGTGGCGCGCGAGGTTATCGGACGACGCTACGCCGCTGGTCAGATCACCGACGCGGAGTACCGCCAGGCGATGCGCACACTGGGAGCCGAATGAAGGCGGATGGGCGACGACGGGCTAGCGCAAGATAGCTCTCGTCAGGAGGTCAGACGATGAAAACGCGATGGATGGCAGTATTAGGCGGACTGGCGCTGATTGGAGCAATCGCGCTCATGGGCGTGGGCATGGCGCAGGCGCAAGGCGCGACCGGTGGCTTTGGCCCCTGGGCGACTGGGCAAAACGCCACTCAGCAAACGCCTGCCGGTTGGTGGGGTCCGATGATGGGCGGCAATCAGCCAAATGAATCCTACGGCCCAGGCGGCATGATGGGTGGCAATGGCATGATGAGCGGCTACGGCAGCGCGCAACAGAATCCGGCGAGCGCGGCCCCTGTGTCGGGTAACACTGTCACGATTCAGAACTTCGCCTTCCAGCCAGCCAATGTGCAGGTCACAGTCGGTACAACAGTCACTTGGACGAACAATGACACAGCTCCGCATACTGTCACGTTCCGTGATGGCTCGCTGACGAGCAGCGGGATCCTGCGCCAGGGCGACACGTACAGCTATACCTTCACGAAGGTGGGAACATTCAGCTACTACTGCGCCGTACATACGTACATGATAGGAGAAGTGATCGTCACGGCGCGTTAGCCGCGATGGTCACGATCCCACAGAACCGCGTCGACGACTCCCGGGCCACTGCCGAACGCACGCCCTCGAAGCGCCGAACGGACTGAAAAGGAGGGCAGACGCCATGATGTGGGGTTATGGTTGGGGATGGCCATCAATGCTATGGATGAGTCTGGGCGGCATCCTCTGGATTGTCGCATTGGGGTTGGTAATCTGGGCGCTGGTTCGCTGGCTGGGCCATCGCACACCGATGAACAGTCTCCCGCCTGAGCGAGAGCTATCGGCGCTCGAGATTCTGCGACAGCGCTACGCTCGCGGCGAAATCGACGCGACGACCTACGAGCAGATGCGCGAGCGCCTGGAGTCCGCTCAGGAGCCGGTAACCACCGGAGACTACCGAGGCCCCGGCGGCGACAATCGCGGTTGACGCTCGCCATAGGGTGTCGGGGCCAGGATATTGCCGGCGGCTGGGAGCGATGTTATTCTCGCTCTCAGCCGCCATCGTCGCACGCTCGATGGGCGCCGAGGTCAAGCCTCGACCACCTGGCGCGTCGGCGCAACGACCGATTTCAGCTTTTCAGCGAAGGAGCAGATGCCCACATGGCGCCTCGACACTCCCTCCCACCTGGACCCGGCGGACGCTGGGGGTTCGCCACGCTCGCCGCCTTTCAGCGCGACCCGCTGACGTTCTTCAGTGGAGTGCAGCGCAGCTATGGCGATATTGCCCGCGTGCGGATGCTGGGGCGCGAGGTCGTCCTCTTCTCGCGTCCTGAATACGCCTGGTATTTCCTCGTGGATCATGCGCAGGGCTTCTCGTCAGGCGCCAGCCGCGACCTCCTCAAGCGGTTCCTCGGCGAGGCGCTGCTGACGACGGACGGCGACCTCCATCGCAGGCAGCGACGGCTCGTGCAGCCCGCGTTCCATCGCAAGCGGGTGGAATCCTATGCGGCGACGATGATCGGTCAAACCCAGCAGACGCTCGACCGCTGGCATGTGGGCGATGAGCTCGATCTGGCGCAGGCGCTGCAGGAGCTTACCTTGCGCATCATCGTGCAGGCGCTCTTCGATCTCGACCTGCAAGAGCAAGGGTCGGAGCTGAGCCAGCTGTTCGCGACGGTGATCGAGAACAACCGCCCAGGGCCGCTGGGCGAAACACTGGCGCGATTCAACGTGGGGCCGATCCGGCGAGCGCAGGTGGCGCGTGAGCGGCTCGATCACTTCGTCTATGGATTGATCGAACAGCGGCGCGCCGAAGGCATTGACCACGGCGATGTGCTCTCGATGCTGCTGGCGGCGCGCGATGAGGACGGCGCTCCGATGAGCGACTTGCAGCTACGCGACCAGGCGATGACGCTGATGGCGGCGGGGCACGAGACGACCTCCAATGCGCTCGCGTGGACCTTCTATCTGCTTGCGCGCAACCCCGACACCTACGACAAGCTGCGCGCGGAGGTCGGGACGATCCTCGGAGTGCGTCCCGCGACCGCTGCGGATCTCGCGCGGATGCCATACCTCGACGCGGTCATCATGGAGGCGATGCGCATCTATCCGCCCGCGTGGACAGTGAACCGCACGGCGCTGGAGCCATTTGATCTGGGCGGCTACCACTTCCCGGCGGGCACACGCGCCATCATCAGCCAGTGGGTCATCCACCACCTTCCAGAGGTCTGGGGCGACCCGGAGGTCTTCCGCCCGGAGCGCTGGACGCCAGAGTTCCGCCAGAGCCTACCGCGCGGCGCCTACTTCCCCTTCGGCGCTGGCCCGCGCATCTGCATCGGTATGCCGCTGGCTGAGATGGAAGCGCGGCTCCTGCTGGCGACGATTCTGCAGCGCTTCACGCCGCGCGTCGTTCCCGGATGGCCCGTCGAGACGCGTCCACGCGTCACCTTGCGCATGAAGCAGGGCATGCGCGTGCGGCTGCAGGCGCCTGGCGCGCCGACACTGGTCACAGCCGGAGCCCATGCCAACCGGTAGACCCATGCCGCGCTCACTTGGCCATCCACGAACGGCTCCTCCACATCGCGCAGGTCAGCTTGCGACTGCTCACCACAATGGCGGCGCAGAGGGTCACCGCTCCTTGATCACTCGGAAATGGAGGTCGGTCAACTGTCCCACCTGAGTG
>DASQSS010000346.1:0-30518 GCA_035642255.1 Ktedonobacterales bacterium
GACCAGCGCGGCGCATGGTCGCCGGGGCCGTTGGTCAGGCGGCGTGGCTCACCTCCCGCGGTGGGCGCCAGCCAGATCGAGCGCTGGTATTCGTAGCGCTCGCGATCAATCTCTGTGCGGACGAACGCGACCTGCGCGCCATCGGGTGAGATCTGGGGCTCCTCGGCAAGCTGAATCGCCAGCATATCTTCAGCGGTGAGACTTCGCGTCATAGGTGCTTGTGTCCTTCTCTGTGTGCGCTTCGCGCGCTAGTCGTCAGATGTCTCCGCGACGGGCTTGCGGTAGTTGCGGTCAACCTCGTGCAAAATGACGCCGGGCAGTCGCCACGTCTCAGACGTGAAGACGTGGTACTCGCCGTCACAGGCAGGCGTTGGGCTGGAGCAGCGGATATGCGGATTGAGGCGGAAGCGCAGCTGATCGCCGACGACATCTACCCAGATGTGGCGGCGCGTGAATGCTGTGCCCCACTTGAAGATGACGCCGCTATCGTACTCCTCGAACCAGCCGCGTCCCTGCAACGCCTGCCGATTGAGTGTCTGGAGGATCTCGGCCACACCGCTCTCGCGCAGCACACGGCGGGCGTTCTCGCGCACGTCATGGCGGCGCGCTTCGTCCGCTGCGGAGCCGTCAGGGGTCATCGCGGACTGCGCATCGGTGGAGGGCGTCGCCGTCCTGTCGTCTGTCATGATGTTCTCCCACTGGGGAGCGCATGCCCGCGCCACGCCAACACCTGATGGCGGCGTGCGCTCCCGGTTCGCCAGGGCAGTAGTGGCCATCCATAGCTGACATGTCGCGGGCGAGACGCTAGTGCAGCGTGTCGGGACCTTGCGTCGCCTGGAGGCCATCGGAGGCGCGGCGGTCCACATACCAGCAGCTGCCAGGCATGCTCTTGGCGGCGCGCTTCACCTCGGCGGCGATCCGGCTGACCTCGGCAAGCGAGGTGATGGGACGCCGCTCGTTGGTGACGACGCCAATGGACAGCGCGACCAGCGGATAGGTTTGGCGCTGGCCAAGCCGATCCACTGCGATCAGTGTACCGCGCTCGCGGTCTTCAGGGGAATAGTAGGCGCGGCTCTCGGTGTCCCATCGCGCGATGATCTGCTTGCAGAGGGAATCGACACGTTCTGGGGAAGTAAGCAGGATGAAATCGTCGCCGCCGACATGACCCAGGAAGTCCGTAGAGCCGCCAAGCTCGCGCATGGTCGCGTTGATGGTGCGGCCGAGCAGGCGGATCAGGTCATTGCCACGCACGAAGCCATATACATCATTGTAGGCCTTGAAGTTGTCGAGATCGAGGTAGAGGATGGACCAGCAGCCCGGCTCGGCCAGGCGATCTTCGATGGCGCGCTCGACACGCAGGCCCGCGGGCAGACCCGTCAACGGCGAGAGCTGGAGCTGCTGCACATGACGCAGTTGCGTGCGGATGCGCGCGAGTAGCTCATCGCCATTGAAGGGCTTGGTGAGGTAGTCGTCCACGTCCGACTCGAAAGCGCGCACCTTGTCGGCGGCGTCGTGACGCGCGCTGACCACCATCACCGGGATGTGCGCCGTACGGGCGTTGCCGCGCAGATT
This sequence comes from Ktedonobacterales bacterium, assembly GCA_035642255.1. GTDB lineage: Bacteria > Chloroflexota > Ktedonobacteria > Ktedonobacterales > JADMIN01 > JAKAIY01. Next base: position 1,573 of record DASQSS010000346.1, read on the forward strand.
TTGCACGACCGCGAAGCCGTCCATGCCGGGCAGCATCAAATCGAGGAGGATGAGCTGCGGGTCCTCGCGCAAAGCCAGCATGACACCCTCTTCTCCCGTGCAGGCGACCAGCGGATTGTAGCCCTCCGCTTCCAGCGTGGCGCGGAGCATTCGTGCGACGCGGGCGTCATCTTCGACAACGAGAATGGTGGGAGATGAGACTTCGAGCGCGGTTGCGTGCATGCTCACCTCCCTATCAGTCATTCGCTTGTCACGGTCACTCAGGCAGTATTGTCCGATGGCTACGGGGAGCTAGGTTCCATTAAGGCATTTATACACACAAGAGCGCCTGGTCGCGAGAGACCCAGTAGTACCACGTAAGCACAGGACCACCAGGCGCGCGCATGCGCAGGCGGAGTGGCGCAATGATTTAATATCGCCCGCTTGCTGGTCTTGCGGTGTCCACCGCCTGAACGCTACTCGTCAGCTGCTGACAGGCGCTGGTCTTCGGCGGTTGCTGTCGTCTGCGCGCGGAGGATAGCTTCGGGTTGGTTCAGCGCGGCATCGAGCACACGCTGGCGGTGTTTGGGCAACGTGTTCGTGGGCAGCGCATCTGGCGCGAACCAGCCCACCTCTGAGACCTCTTCGCTGGTGGATGGCGGCGTGTCATCGGCGAGCTTGCAGAGGAATGTCAGCACGACCTCGCTCTTCTGCGGCTTGGAGTAGACGCCAACCAGTCGCATGATACGAACCTCGACGCCGATCTCTTCGCGTGTCTCGCGCGCGACACCCTCCTCAACAGTCTCGCCCGCCTCCAGGCCGCCTCCGGGCAGGTTCCACCAGCCAATGTCGCGCCGCCGCGCCATGAGATATTCGCCGCCGCGCTCGATGATCGCCGAGCAGGCGATGCGAAACGCCCCCGCTGGGGCGTGTGGCGTCTCATTTCCCACGGGCGACCTCCCTGAACGTATGCTTGGACAGCGCTTCACGTATGGCTGGCGCGGGCGAGATTGCCCTGGCGCCTGCCAGTGTACCACGTCGAAGTTTGGCTCGAAGTTGGCGGTTGAAACCCCGCCTGGGTAGTCTGCTGGCCGTGGCGTCCGCTGGCGCGGACTGGAAAGTAGCTATCGCACAGGATACTGGCCCCGCGTGAGGGGATTGGCGCTAGATGGTGTAGTCGAGCAGGTAGGGGCGTTCGTCGCCGAGCTGCGTTTCGAGGTCAGCCTGGCCGCCCTTCTGGGTCAGCAGGCGCGCGGGCTGCGAGACGACGAGCGAGTGCGGCGGGATGTTTTCGAGGACCAGCGCCATCGCGCCGATTTTGCTGTCGTGGCCGACCGTGACCGGGCCAAGAATCGAGGCTCCCACGCCGATGGTGACGTTATCTTCGATCGTTGGGTGGCGCTTGACACGACCATCGCCCCGATGCTTCCACCAGCCCGTGGCGCCCAGCGTCACCTGGTGATAGAGCATGACGTTGTCACCGATCTCAGCCGTCTCGCCGATGACGACGCCCGCGCCGTGGTCAATGAAGAAGCGCTTGCCAATCCGCGCGCCAGGATGAATCTCGATGCCTCCCGTGATGACGCGAGCAATCTGCGAGATCAGGCGCGGCACAAACGGCATGCCCGCCATATAGAGCCGATGAGCGACCCGGTGTAGCAGAATCGCGTGCAGTCCCTGGTAGGTCAAGACCTCGAAGAGGTTGCGCGCGGCGGGATCTTTTTCGAAGATGACATCTATGTCGTCGGGCCAGCGTGTGCGTTGATACGGAGCGGTGACCGCGGGCGGCTGTGCGACGTGCTGTGCGACATCACGCGCTGGAGCCATCGGGGCAAGATCGGTTGTCGCGGGCGCGGGCGCATGCGGCGGCACTGCATAGAGGCCATGCTTGGTGGGGGTGGCGGCTTGCTGATCCGCTGAATGCTGTGTCGTGCGCGCCATATCGGGCTATGCTTTCTCGCTGCGTCGGCTGTGGCGCGCTCCATTACGCGTCGCGCTGACGGCTTGCAGGCTCCCGTTCGACGCAACGGCGCTGTGGCGTCGGAACCGCTCTTCTCATTTTACTACAAAAAGTGTAGCAAGAGGCGCCCGCAAGGGTCAATGCTGGCGTCCACATCATGCTTCTGTTCGCGCTTCTGTTCGCGCAAGGCAAGGCCAATGCCACGCGTTCATGCGCCTGGCCGAGCAGGCTGCGCTGGCGGCGTTGCGTCTGGGTCCACGCGCGGGTAGAATAGTTTGGTGAGGGCCATACGCTGGCAGTATGCGGATGCGCGGAGCGCAGCGCTGTGCGGTGTGGCGCGCCCCACAGGTCGAGTAGCGTGAGGAGTGGCGAATGAGTCTGCGCTTTGAGTTAGGTGACGCCGACGCGCCACGCGGTCACGCGATCCTCTACGCCCGTCTGTCTGGGCCAGGTGAGCGCTATGTCGCGACCTATTGTGTCACACTGCCCATCGCCTTCTCGCTGGGCAAATATCTGCCGCCGATGTTCGCGGGGCAACTGCCACTTGACGCGTTAGGCGAGGGCGCGGAGATGAGCGCCATGCCCATCCCACCGATGCTGGAGGAAGTTGGGAGCTACGAGACGCTGCGCCAGATGGCCGAGGCGCGAGGCGATGACCTCTGCGACATTGGCACGCTGCTCATCACTGACGACAGCCAGCGTATGGCCTTCGCGGCAGAAGCGAGCGCGGAGTATGGTCAACGCTATGCCCGGTATCAAACGCGCTGGCCAACGCCACGCGCGAACAGAGGGCAGACGCCGTCACCCTCGTCGAGCGCAGCGTCGAGCGCGTCAGCCAGTGGTTCCGCAGGGTCCTCACTCAACGATCTCGATCCACAGATGATCGTGGCGAGCGCCCTGCCAGAGCGTGACCGCCTGGGCGAGATGGCGCGTCTCGCTGGCCAGGCTCGCTATGCGATGGACGGCCACGACGCGCGCGTGCTGGAGGAGGTCAGCGGCCAGTTGCGCATGCTCGCCTCGACGCTGCCAGAGAAGTATCGCGCGGAGCAGCTCGCCGAAGCGGCCATTCGCCCCGATGAGACAGGCGCGCGGCTGGCGGAGCTCTACCTTCAGCGGGCCTATCGTCTACTGGATGAAGACTATATCAGCATCCCACCCATCGAGCAGAAGATTCGAGACCTGCGTGAAGAGAGCGGCGCGTAAACGCCGCCGCGCAGCCTCTGACAATGAAACGTCCATACACCGCGACTCTGGATGAACTCCAGACGGGCGGATACAGTAGCGGATACAGTAAAGGAGCGACGAGAGCGCATGTCAATGATGCTCTATGCGGACACCACACCCCTTGCCCAGGCGATCGCCAGCGGTGACGAGGCGGCTGTTATCCGCGAGACCCTCAAGCTGCTGGGTCAGCGCAATCTCAAGCCGTCGAAGGTCGGCGGCCGTGTCGGGATTGACGCGCTCTGGGGCGGCGCCACTCCCCGCGCGTTGGGCGCGCTGGCGGTGAGCGGGCGTATCACCGACTGGATGAAGGCGATTCCGCTGGGGCCAGAGCCGGGTGAGGAGGAGCGTAGGCAGCTTGCGCCTGCCACGCCACTCGTGCAGGGTTTCATGGCGACGCAGGCCGCTGTGCGCGCCAACCTGGCGCATCCAGAGCCGGAACTGCCGGAGCCGATGGAGCCGATGGAGATCCCCGGCGGCAAGAGCGCGCATGACGCGATCGCGGAGGCCTTCGCGGCGCGCGACGTCACGATGATGCGCCGCGTGCTGCTGGGGCTGAACGCGACCGGAGCTGACTACCGCGCTGTGCTTGAAGCGATCTACGTCGCGCTACGTTTTCGCTTCGTCGATCACGGCGCGCCAATGACGGGTGTCGTCACGGCGAGCGAGATCATGGACATGGCCGAGTGGGGCGGACGTTATCCAGCGTTCATCGCCTGGGTGACGAACCTTCTCTCCGACGCCACGCCGAACAGCCAGATTGGCGAGACCGCGCGCGCCTATGCCAGCGACAAGGCTCATGATCTCTCGTGGATGCGCACTCGTCTCTCGATTCCAGCAGAGGAACACGCTGGCGCAGCGTATCAGCGTGCGCTGCTCGCCGGTGACGCGACAGCGGCATGCGACGCGACCCTGGCGGTCTTGCGGGCGGGCGCGACCCCACATGGCGTGATGAGCGGCATGGCGCTGGCGGTCGCCGAGCGCATCAATATGATTGGCCTGGGCGATACTGCCGCGCTCACGACCGCCGGGCAGACGCTGCTCTACACCCATGCGGTGGCGACGGCGATGCGGCAGACCCAGCACCACGATGTCTGGCCGATGCTCTACACCGCGGCTGTGGCCGTCAACGCCCTGAACGCGAGCGTTCCCGTGGGCGGCGCCACATTGCCTGCCGCCGCTTCGATGCCCGTCTCTGGCGGGCTGATCGGCAGCACACTGATTCGCACGGTGGAGCAGAGCGCAATGGCGGGCGATGTTCCCGGCACCATCGCGGCGTCACGGCGCTATATGCAGCTCGAAAATACGCCGCGCGCTGTCGCGGGTGTTGTGGGGCTGGTCGCCGCGCGCAGCGATTTCGCCAGCGGCGCGGACGGCGCCAGCGACACGCCGACAGCGGCGCAACTCGTCGCGGCGGCGGAGGAGTATCTGGCGCTGCGTCCGGCGCTCGCTGGCGGCGGCCAGAATGCGCTGCTTACGGCGGCTGTGCGACTGGCGTCCGAGCTGCGCGGCGGCCACACGCTGGCCGATCGCGTCGAGGCGGCTATCGAGCAGGGCGCCCGTGCGCAGGCTGGCCGCAACTAGGCCGGAATGCGAGCGCGCTCCAGGAGCGCATGACAAACCCCACGGACCCCTTCCTCACGCGAGGGAGGGGTCGCGTGGCATCGAGGAGAAAGCAGCGTGTGACGTCCAGCGCCACCATCTCTGGCGGCGTCGAGCATCCCCAATGCGAGGCTCTGACGCTGGCTGTCGTGCTGTGCGCGGGCCAAGGGTCGCGCATGGGCGCCGCGCAGAACAAGATCTTCCTGCCGCTGGCGGGCATGCCCGTTGGCGCGCGCGCGATCCGCGCCTTTCAGGATTCGCCGCTGGTGGATGAGATCCTCGTGATCGGGCATCCAGAAGAGCTTGACCGCGTGCGTGAGGAGCTGGTCGCGCCCTATCGATTCACCAAGGTCAGCGACATCGCCGCTGGCGGCGTCTCGCGGCATCAGTCCGAGGAGCGGGCGCTCGACGCTGTGCGCTCGCGCATCATGTCAGGTGAGATCGGGCTGGTGATGATCCACGATGGCGCCCGTCCGCTGGTGACAGGCGCGGAGATCGCGCGAGTGGTCACCGCGCTACGCTCACTGCCCCGCCCCGCAGGCGCTCTATTGGCGACGCCAATGGCGGCGGATGAACGCATCGCGCGCGTTGGCGCAGATGGCGCGCTGGCGCAGGTGTTCGCGGCGGGTGAGCTTGCGCGCGCGCAGACGCCGCAGGGCTTCGAGGCGCGCACGCTCTTGGCGGCGTATGACCGCGCGCGGGCCGAGGGCTTCGAGGGAACCGATACCGCATCTGTGGTCGAGGCGGCGGGCGCGCTGGTGGTCATTGCGGCGGGCGATGAGACGAACCTCAAGGTGACGACTCCAGACGATCTGCTGCGAGCCGAGGCGATTCTGCGGACGCGCGGCGCGTCCACATCCTGAGCGGAGGAGGCGAGCATGAGCGTGGAGCAGGAGAAGAACACACAGACGGAGGCGCCAGTGACCGTCGCGGCTGCGGCGCAGCTCCTACGCAGTGGCGCGGTGACGTCGGCGGCTCTGGTCGAGCGCAGCCTTGAGCGCATCCATGCGCTGGATGGCGCGCTGAAGGCCTGTGTGACGCTGATGGAGGAGGATGCGCGCTCGGCGGCGCATGCGGCTGACACACGGCTGAGCGACGAGCGAGCGGCGCGCCAGGCCAGTCCGCTTCTGGGCATACCCATCGGTGTCAAAGACCTCTACCTGACGCGAGGCATTCGCACGACGGCAGGCTCGCGCGTGCTAGAGGACTACATTCCTACTGAGGACGCCGCCGCCGTCACACGGCTGCGTGAGGCGGGCGCCGCTCTCGTCGCCAAGACCAATACCCATGAGTTCGCCTATGGGACGTTCACTCCGCCCACGCGCAATCCGTGGGACCTGGAGCGCATTCCAGGGGGCAGCAGCGGCGGCTCGGCGGCGGGCATCATGGCGGGCATGTTTCCAGCGGCGCTCGGCACCGATACGGGCGGCTCGATTCGCATTCCAGCGGCGTGCTGTGGGGTGACGGGCCTCAAGCCAACCTATGGGCTTGTCAGCCGCGCGGGCGTCATCACGCTGAGCTGGTCATATGACCATGCGGGACCTCTGGCGCGCAGTGTCGAGGACTGCGCGCTCCTGCTGGATGCGCTCGCGGGCTACGATCCCGCTGACCCCGACTCCGTGGACGCTCCAACGCTGGACTTCACTGTCGGGCTGATGGCGCGCCGGGAGCCAGCCGAGGCCGTGCGCGGCGCGCGTATCGGCGTGCCACGTCAATACTTCTTCGAGGCTGAGCCAGAGGTGGCGGCGCTCGTCCGCGCGGCGATTGGTGAGCTTCAGGCGCTTGGAGCCGACATACGCGAGGTAGACCTGCCGCCCGAGCTGAATGATGACCTCTTCGGCGTCTGCTATCGCGCAGTCCAGCGACCCGAGGCGTCACTGTATCACAGCGAAATGGGCTGGTTTCCAGCGCGCGCCGACCGCTACACGCCGGTCGTCCGTGAGAGCCTGGAGATGGGCGCCCGCATGCCCGCCACAGAGTACATCCAGGGGCAGCGTATCCGCCGCGCGTTCACCGCCAACATGCGGGCGCTGCTGAGCGACCTCGATGCGCTCGCCATGCCCACGCTGCCCATCGTCGCGCCACGCATCGACACGCTCACTGAGCCAATGCGTTTGGGGGAGCATGAACATACGATGGGCTACGCGACCCTGCGCAATACCTTCCCGTTCGATCTCACGGGCCAGCCAGCGCTCGCGCTGCCCTGTGGCTTTACCAGCGCACGCCTGCCCGTCAGCTTGCAGCTTGTCGCCGGACACTTCAACGAGCCAGCGCTGCTGCGCCTCGGCCATGCGTATCAGCGCGTGACTGACTGGCACATGCGCCAGCCCACGCTTGTCACAGGCTGAAGCGCGCCAGGAGCGTCCGGGAATCAACGCGTGGTTCTCCGCGGGAGAATCAATCCTCGCGCCATCTTGCATTACCGAGTATATCAATCGTTATACTCTTTCTGGCGCGCATGCTTTCCTGCTGAGGTTCGGCTGATCGAGTCGAGCGGCGGGAGACGCCAGGCGCGCTGGAGGGGGCGTGCGCGATGGGTCGGCTTGACTACAAATGGCGTGTATTGATCTCAGTCATCTTCGGCCTGTTCATGGTGATTCTGGATACCACCGTCGTCAACGTGGCGTTCCCGACGCTGCGGGCGGAGTTCAAGGTCGGCATCTCCGACTCGCAGTGGATTATCAGCATCTATGTCATGGCGCTGGGCATTAGCACGCCGCTCTCCGCCTTCATGGCGGACCGCTTTGGCATCAAGCGCACGTATGTGCTGGGGCTGCTGGCCTTCGTCGCTGGCTCGGCGATCTGCGGGCTGGCGCCGTCTCTGCCGTTGCTGGTGGCCGCGCGCGCGCTCCAGGGCTTCGGCGGGGGGCTGGCGCTGCCACTCGGCACGACGCTGCTCTTCAGCGCGTTCAGCGTCGAGGAGCAAGGGCTGGCGTTCGGGGTGTTTGGCATCGCTCTGGTCGTGGCGCCCGCGCTCGGTCCGATTCTCGGCGGCGCGCTGGTAGATCACGGCGACTGGCGCTGGATCTTCTTCCTCAATGTGCCAATCGGCATTCTTGGCGCCACACTCTCGCTGCTGTGGCTGCGCGAGCGCAAGGCTGAGCGCCCTCCACGCTTCGACCTGCTCGGCTTCATCACGTCGACTGTCGGCTTCGGCTCGGCGCTCTACGCCGCATCGGTCGCCTCGAACGACGGCTGGACCTCTCCGCATGTGCTGATCGGCTTCGCGGTTGGCGGCGTGAGCCTGCTGCTCTTCGCGCTGATCGAGCTGTTCGTGGCGCGCGAGCCGCTACTCAATCTGAGGCTCTTCAACATCCCCGTCTTTACCCTGGCGACGGTCGTAGGCTGGGTCAGCGTGCTGGCGCTCTTTGGCGCGGAGTTCCTGCTGCCACTCTATCTCCAGACGCTGCGCGGTAAGACAGCGTTCGAGACAGGCCTGATCCTGCTGCCACTCGCCATCGCGTCAGGCATTGTGGCGCCGTTCTCGGGCCGGCTGTATGATCTGTTTGGCCCGCGCCCGATCGCCGTGGTAGGCTTCGGTCTACTGGCGGTGAACACCTGGCAGCTCTCTCTGCTGGATGCGAATACCTCCATTACGTTTCTGATCTTTCTGTTGGTGATTCGCGGTGTGGCGCTCGGCTTGACGGTGCAGACAACACTGGTGACAGCGCTCTCGCGCGTGCCGGAGCGTGAAGTGGCGCGGGCCTCGTCGCTCTCGAACGCGACGCGCCAGATTGTGCAATCGATCGGCGTGGCTGTGCTGGCGACGGTGCTCGTCAGCACGCTCTCGCCGCAGGTCAAGACCCTGGAGACTCAGTTTCAGCAAGTGGCAGGCGTCTCGACGAACAACCCCATCGCGCAGCAGTTCGCGAAGAATGGGCTGTGCGGCGTGAAGATTCCCGCGATTCCGAGTGGTGTGGCGCAGGGCGCTGGTGGCCCGCCTCCCGGAGTCACGTCCGGCGCGCCGACTCAGGCGTTGATCGACCAGGCGTGCAGTGAGAGCGTGAAGGGCTATGAGCGGGCGTATCAACTGACGTTCTACTTCGCGCTGCTGGCGGTGGCGCTGGGCGCGCTGCTGCCAGGCTGGCCTTTCAGGTGGCAGGGCAGGCGCAAGCCCTCGACTGGCGCGGACGTGGAGCAAGCGCCGCCAGCGTCCGTGGCGACGCATTGAGGGCGCTCAATCATATGCGGGAGGTCGCGCGTGAGGCTGGTTCTGTTTGACATCGATGGCACGCTCATGCGAGGAGCGCCTCCCGTTCATCGGCAGGCGCTTTGCGAGGCGGCGTCGGTCGTCTTCGGCGTGCGGCTGGTCCCTGCGGAGTTTGGTCAGACGGCTGGCATGACCGATAGCGCCATCGCGCGCCGCGAGCTGCGGTCGGTCGGCGTTTCGGACGAGGCCATCACGCAGGGACTGGCTGCGTTCTGTGTCGCCGCCGCCGATGCCTACGAGCGGCTCGCGCCCGATGATCTACGCGCCTACCACACGCCCCATGCCTCCGCTACGCTCGACTGGCTGCTCGCGCGGAACGTGACGCTGGGTCTCGTCACGGGCAACATCGAGCGTATCGCCTGGCGCAAGCTCTCCGCCGCGGGACTGGCCGAACGCTTCGCGCAGCGGTCAGTGTCGCCCGGCGCGCCAGATACGGGCGCAGTGAGCATCCCGTGGATCGGCGGCTTCGGCGATCAGGCCGAGGACCGCGCGGCGCTGCCTCCGCTGGCCCTCGCTCGCGCGACACGGCTGCTGGAGATGGCGCCTCAGCCGAGAGATACCTGGGTCGTCGGCGATACACCCGCGGACATTAGCTGCGGTGTGGCGCATGGGTTGCGCGCCATCGCAGTCGCCACTGGCCCCGTCCATTCGCTTGATGACCTGCGCGCATGTGGACCAGATGCGGCGCTTCGCGATCTGAGCGAGCTGCCGGAAACTATCCTCGCGCGATAGTGGCGTTATGCTCCTGAGCCGTGCACAACGCTCCACGCGAGCGCGAGGCCCAGCGCTGTGACAGCGGCAGGCGTTTCGCCGCGCTGGCTGGCTCTGTATGCCTCACGCAGGGGCATCTGGCGCATGGTCATGCCCGCCTCGGTTGGCTCACGCTGTGGTTCACCCTGTCTCAGCCCGCGCGCGAGAAAGAGATAGCTACACTGCGTAGCGATTCCAGGCGTCAAATAGAATGCGCCGAGGGGATCCCACTGCGTCGCGCGCAGACCGGTCTCCTCCGAGAGCTCGCGCTGCGCCGCCAGCAATGGCGATTCGCCGCGATCGACCGCGCCCGTGGGCAAGAACCAGCCGCGCCGCTGGATGGGATAGATGAAGTCTTCGACGACCCAGACACTCTCGTCGTCGTCGAGCGCGACGATGGTGACGTTGTCGCCGGGGTCCACCACGCCATAGATGCCCGGCGCGCCATCCGGACGGATGACCTGATACTCGGTGACACTGAGCCAGGGGTTGCGGTAGACCTCGCGCGCGGCGAGCGTGCGCCAGGGGCTGCCAGCCGCATCACCCTCCCGCAGTGAAGGGCGTTGCGCAGGATGCAGTGGGGGATGCTGTGCGGTCATCGGCTCCAATCCTCCTGAGCTTCTCACGCTCCGATTCACATGCTCGGCAGCCCCAGCCCGAAGCGTCATCTGGGTCAGCTCGCTCGACTCGTCCGAGTCGTCTGCCCTGTCCTATCTTGACCGCGTGCGCCTCGCGCCGTCAACTCGTGCGACGAATGATGCTCATTCAGGGCAGCGCCCGCTCGACCGATGCGGCGAATATGCGCAAGCCGCGTGATATCCGTTCGCGTCGCGGCGTATCCATATACAACATGAAACAACGTGCGCGCCACCAGTCCGCACGGGCCGTATGGCCTGTCGGATGGCTGCGCATCGTCACATCACTGGGGATGCCGAGCCAACGTCTTGACCGGGTTTCCTGGCAGCATCACGCGCCAGGATACAGGTGATTTCGAGACGAGTCACCAGACGTCTTGTGATATTTCGTGATGTCGCAACGTAGTCATGTGTAAGTTACTGTCCCTGCGCATTGATCGCTCGCTACCACACGGCGCGAGCATCCCCTTTCAGGAAGTGACCTGCGCGCCGTGAGGCGTCGAAGTCAGGGGACGTAGGACGTGTAGCGCTGATGCAGTTACCTTGTGTAGGTAGCTGCGTCCGATGTGTTGACAGTGGTGAACGCGCGCAAGTCGAACATCTGCGCTGGGTGTGGCTGTGGGGTGCTCAATACGTTCATCACTGTTCTGGGAGCGGACACGCGCCACTGTGGCGTGTTGACCAGCTTCCTTTCCTCGGGTGTTGCTGTTTGGCGCGATCCCGCGTCAAGCGCTATCAGGAGGTTCTATTAGCATGCGACTGGGCGCACGCAAGACTTCGCTTGCCGCGCTGCTGACACTGGCAGGTAGCCTCGCAATGCTGCTCGCTGGCTGTCAGTCAGGCGGCGGCTCGTCGGGTAAAGCCGCTTTGCCCGATAGCCAGCAGATCTTCAAAGATCAGATCAGTGGCATCGCCGACATCAAGACAGTTGATCCGGCGGTCAACACCGACCTCTATTCCGCAGAAGTGATCAGTGTCGTTTATCCTGGTCTGCTGGTCCTCGACCCCAAGCTGGCGGTCGAGCCTTGGGCGGCGCAGGGGATGCCAGCTGTTAGCTCTGATGGCCTGACCTACACCTTCAAGGTGAAGCCCGGTCTGAAGTGGAGCGATGGCACTCCGATCGACGCAAATTCTTTTGCCTATTCCATCAACCGTGCTGAGAGCCCCTGCACCGCGTCCCCAGCGGCGTACTACCTGTACACCCTGAAGGACGCCCTGAACTTCAACACGGCTGAGACCTGCGACGCGGCGACCGGCAAGATCAAGGGTTCGATCCAGACGCTCATCGGTGACTCGGTCATCGTGCCTGATGCGCAGACCCTTGAGCTGAAGCTGGCGCAGCCGGCGACGTACTTCCTCGAGGCGATGACCTACCCGATATCCTATGCGGTACCGCAGCAGCTCATCTCGAAGTACCCGACCGACTGGACGCAGCACATGATCGACAACGGCGGTCTGGGCGGCAACCTGTACAAGATTACCACCTGGAATCACGCCGGTAAGCTGGTCCTGCAGCGCAACGACTCCTTCTGGGGCACCAAGCCCAAGCTGAGGGAAGTCGACATCACCTTCTACAAGGACACGACGACAGCCTACAACAGCTATCTGTCGGGCAAAGACGACATCGGCGCCGCTCCGACAGCCCAGCTGGCTCAGGCGAAGACCCATGCGGGCTTCCATCAGGTCGGCGTGCAGCAGATCGACTACTACGCGATGAACTGGAAGATCAAGCCGTTTGACGACGTGCGTGTCCGCCAGGCCTTCGCGATTGCGCTCGACAAGACAGCTCTGGCCAACAACGTGCTGCATGGCGCGGTTCAGGCCACCAACCACATCGTGCCGGACGGCATGCCTGGCTACAACCCGAACCTCAAGGGGCCGGATGGCACCCAGAGCCTCTCGGGCAACGCTCAGGCCGCCAACCAGCTGGCCGCTGCCTATGCGACCGACACGAAGTGCGGCACGGCGACTGACTTCAGCAAGTGCCCCGCTGTCACGCTGACGATTCCTTCGGGCAACGTTGATGGCTCGAACGAGGCTGCCGCCGCGCAGCAGATGTGGGCGAAGGCCTTCCCAGGCTGGAAGATCAACATCACCTCGATCGACTTCGGCACCCTGCTGACCAACCTGAACGCCAAGACAGTTCAGTTCTGGGCGATCGCCTGGATCGAGGACTACCCCGATCCACAGGACTGGCTGACGACGAACCTGGCGTGCGACAGCGCGTACAACAGCGGCAGCGCCTGCGATAAGACGGCCGACACGCTGATGCACACCGCTGATGCGAACCCGAACCTGCAGGAGCGCCTGACGCAGTATCAGCAGGCCGAGCAGGCTCTTGTGACACAGGTCGGCTGGCTGCCTCTTGATCAGGCGACGACGTGGTGGGAAGTCCGCCCATGGGTGGTCAACTTCAACGTCGCTGCTGGTGGTCTGACGCCGCTTGATACGTGGCAGACGATCTACATCACCCAGCACTAGTCCTCACCCGAGGACGCGTCTTCGGAGGCGAGAGCCGCTCGATGGAGCCACACCCCATCAGCGCTCTCAACTCCATCGCGGGGGCGATTCTCTCATCGAGGGAGTCGCCTCCGCTTTTGTGTGTTTGGCGTGAACCTCGCCCCGCGCTCTCGGCTGAGGACACAGAGAAACCCGTCGCCCCGGCAGTGAGGGATGAGCGTCTCGCGTCAGCGCGCTACGCCAGCGCCGACATCGGCCCCGCCATGCGGAGCCTAGCGGAAGAGGTCCGCCGCAGGGTCCATCAGTATGTCGGCGCCCGAACCTGCCGCGCGCTGGTAGGGATAGCCGCGCACAATGACAAATGGCGTGCGCTCGATCTTGCCAGTCGCTAGCTCGGCGGCAGAGGCGATTTCATCGGCGACAGCCATGACGCTGGAGTTCATGACGCGTCCGAAGTCGTCGGGTTGGCCACGATAGTCCGCCAGCGGCGCCATGCCCGCGACGCCCAGCGCGACGTTGACGATGCCTTGTCGCCAGGGGCGCCCAAACGAATCGCTGATGATGATAGCGATCTCCGCGCTTGTTCGGCGCGCCAACTCCGCCCGTAGCCGCTCAGCGGAGGCGTCCGGGTCGCGTGGCAGCAGACATACGGTGTCTTCTCCTGGGACGTTGGAGGCGTCTACCCCCGCATTGGCGCAGACAAAGCCGTGGCGCGTCTGCGAGATGATGAGCCCGCGGTCCATCCGCACGATGCGTACACTCTCGCGCAGCACCACCTCCACCTGTCGCGGGTCACGTCCCCACTGTCGCGCGTAGCGCAGAGCGATGTCAGACGGCTCGATAGTAGTGAGGTCTACCAGTAGGCCTTCCGCCTTGGAAACTACCTTCTGCGTGACGACCAGGATGTCGCCGTCCCGCAGACGAGCGCCGCTGTTAGCCGCCGCTTCCAACGCCATCGTCGCGATGTCGCTTCCGGCTTCCGCTTCAGGCGCGCCGCGCAACGGAATGATGCGGACGCTCCCGCCCTCCGTTTCGGCGTCGCGCTCTGTCTGCGCGTCAGTTGGCGTCATGGTGTCTCCTCCTGGGTGACGGGGCGCTTTCGCGAGGCGGCCTCGTCGTCGGCGATATGCGCAGCGGGCGCCCAGAGTCCGCGCGTGATCAGCTCATCGAGGTCAGCCGGTGTATCGATGTCGAAGGCGGCTCCTAGCGCATCATACTCCAGCACGGGCACGCCCTGGCGCAGCGCCAGACGTCGATGGCGCGCAAAACTGCCGCGCCCATAGGCCAGCGGAGCCAATGACGCTGGACGCGCCAGCAGCAGGTTCGTGCCATCTCTCGCACGATCTGGCGCCAGCGCGACCACGCGCTCATAGAGCCGCGTCATGGCAGTGAAGCGCCGAACCTCGGCGGCTGTGAGCAGTGGTAGATCACCCAGCGCGATCAGCAGGCCGTTTGCGCCCTCTTCGGTCGCCCAGTCGCGCGCGACCGCAAGCCCCGCGTTGAGGGCTCCGCTCCGTGCGCCGTGCGCGCTGACCGCCTGGCGTAGCGGGATGGCCCCATGCGCCTCTGCCCAGGCCAGTGCGACGGGGTCAGGGCTGACGACGGCGATGCGGTCGATCGTGTGCGCCTCGGCCAGGGCGCGCAAGGTGCGCTCAGCGAGCGTCAGCGCCAGTGTCGCGCGCTCGGCGGGCGTCAGCGCGCTCGCCAGCCGCGACTTCGCACGGTCGAGCTGGTTGAGTGGGATGACGCCGACGAGGCGCGTAGAAGCGCAGTCCTTCTGGTTCATAGGGATTCCTGTGGCGTGGGACTCGTGTTGGCGCTGCGGAGTGTCGCCGCGAAGGCGAGCGTTTCGCGCGCCAACCGCTCGCGATCCGCATGGTCACGCATGATCGTCTGTGTGATGAGTGTCCGCGTCCCGAGCGCTTCGACATCCGACGCGAGCGCGGCGTCCGTCTGATCGAGTACGAGGCCATCGATTAGCGCGCCATACCAGCGGGCGATTCCGACTGGCGACACCTCGAAGCCTTGCGCGGAGAGGATGCTGTCGGCTGGCCCTTTGAGCGCCTGCCCACCGATGATCGGGCTGACAGCTACGACGGGAGCCGCAGCGGCCTGGACAGCCTCGCGCATGCCACTGACGCGCAGAATCGGCTCGATGCTCAGCAGCGGATTCGATGGACACAGGATGATCGCCTCCGCCTGGGCCAGCGCGGATAGCGCGTCGGGCAGAGGCTGCGCCCGCTCGATGCCTTCGAAACGCACGCCAGTGACGACATCCTGATGGCGTCTGCGCACGAAGTACTCTTGAAACGCTAACTCGCCTTGATCCGTCTGGATGATGGTCGCCACTGGGCTATCTGACATGGGCAGCAGGTGGACGCCGACACCGACGGCCTGCGTCAGCGCGTGGGTGACGGCGGAGAGGGGCGTTCCGGCGCGCAGCCGCTCTGTGCGGAGCAAGCTAGTCGCCAGGTCGCGGTCGCCCAACCAAAACCAGCCCTCCTCGCCATAGCGGCGCAGCATGTCGAGCGCAGCGCTGGTATCGCCCGCCACGCCCCAGCCGGTCCTCTCGTTGGCGAGACCCGCCAGTGTGTAGAAGACAGTGTCGAGATCGGGGCAGATGCGCAGGCCGTAGTGGTCAAAGTCGTCGCCCGTGTTGACGATGACCGTCAATGCCTCTGGCGCGAGGGCAAGCGCCAGCCCATGCGCCATTTTCGCTCCGCCAACGCCGCCCGCAAGCGCAACAATCATGGCGCTCAGGACTCTTTCACGATGACATGTGTGGCAGGCAGGTAGATCGAGACACGCTCCTGCTTCGCGAAGACCTCTCGCGCCTGACGGTCGCCGTCCTCCTGCCCGTGGTAGCGAATCGCGAGCGCGCGGATGTCCGCCTGCGCTGTCGGCTGATCATCACGTAGCTCAGCGGCGCCGGAGATGGTCACAAAGCGATACCCATCCTCAAAGCAGACGGAGATGCGCGGGTCACGCTGCAGATTCCTCCCCTTCACTCGGTTCAGGGTGGTATTCATGACGATGGTGTCGCCTCGCAGCTCGTACCACATCACGGTTTGCTGTGGCGAGCCGTCAGCGTTGATGGTCGCGAGGACGGCGAAACGCTTTTCGTTGAGGAAATCACGAAGCTTGGCATCGATTGGCATAGCGAGCGGTTCAACCTTTCCTAAATGATCCCGAATGATCCCGAATGATCCTGAATGATCACACCTGCTCGTCACTGCGATGTGACGCCTCAGCGCTGTCACTTGCTTGCATGATCGCACCGACGAAGCGTCGGCGATGCGCTCGTGGAGAGCTTCGCCGACGCCTGGCAAGCGCCTCGCTGCATCTAGCGGCCCGCGACAGGCATCTTCTCGACCGCGGGGATGACCTCCGCTGCCATCAGGTCAAAGAACTCTGGCTCGGCGACACGCGGCGTGTTGAAGATGGCCTGGTCAATGCCCATCTCCGCGAGCGAAGCGAACTGTTCGATGACTTGCGCTGGGGTGGCTGTGCCATCGCGACCATCACGGGTCATGTTGATGTTCGAGAGCGTCGTCTTCTCGATCTCAGCATACGGACGACCCACTGACTCGCAATGCCCTCGCAGCACGTCGAGCTTGTGGAGCAGCGTGTCATTACCGAGCCGCGCGAAGAGGTTGCAGGCGTCGGCATATTGCGCGACCAGCCGCAGCGTCTTCTGTTCGCCGCCGCCGCCGATCATGATCGGTGGGTGTGGCCGCTGGATGGAGTTCGGCGAGTTGAGCGGGCGCTCAAGTTGATAGTACTTGCCATTGAAAGGCTTCTCGTCGCCAGCCCACATCTGTAGCGCGATCTGGAGCGTCTCCTCCAGCCGTTCGAATCGCTCCGCGAGCGGCGGGAACGGCACACCCAGGCCCTTATGCTCCTGCTCATTCCACGCTGCGCCGACTCCGAAGTAGGCGCGGCCCTCCGACAGCGCATCCAGTGTCGTCGCTGTCTTGACTAGCAGGCCCGGATAGCGATACGTGACGCCAGTAACGAGCGTACCCAGGCGAATGTGGTTCGTGCGCCCAGCGGCGAAGGCGAGCGCGCTCCAGCCTTCGAGCATCTCCTGCTCAGGCGCGCCTATTGTCCCGATCTGGAAGAAGTGGTCCATCACCCACAGGCTATAGAAGCCCGCGCGCTCGGCTTGCTGCGCGATGAACCCGAAGGTATCGCCGAGATGCGCAGGTCCGCCAGGAAATGTGAAGCTTGGAACTTGTAGTCCCACCCGCATGCGTTGTCTCCTGTTATCTGATCCAGTGGAGCACGCCAGCATCGTGCATGGCTCTCATACACTATACAAATTATAGTGGGTGGCGGCCAAGGATGGTTGTCTGCCAACCAACCCACCAGGCCCATGCGCCTAGCGAACGGGCGGTTGGTACGTTACAATGCGAGTTGTAGATGCGTCGCATGGCTACAAGACAATGACGTGAGTTCGTGGACAGCAGAGGCGGAGATGTATGCGCTGGAATAACCTGATCGGCCAGAAGGTCGGCCCATATCAGGTCATCGAGGGGCTAGGCGAAGGCGGAACCGCCAGAGTCTATCGCGCCCTGGATGAGACTCAAGCGCGTTTTGTCGCCCTCAAAGCGCTCCCCCTGGTGTCGGATGATCGCACCTCGTTCATGCAGCGATTCAGGCGCGAGGTTGAAGCCATCCGCGCGCTCCATCACCCCAATATCGTCGAGGTCTACGACTCTGGTGAGACAGACGAGTTCGTCTACCTCGTGCTGCGTTACCTGGGTGGCCGTACCTTGCGCGATAAGATCGCCTCGCAGCGCCTATCCACTCAAGATGTCTGCCTGTACATGATCCAGATCGCGCATGCGTTGCAGCATGCGCACCAACAGGGAATCATCCACCGCGACGTCAAGCCGTCGAACATGCTGCTCGATAGCGATCAGCCTGGAACCATCCTGCTGAGTGACTTTGGCACGGCGAAGATCCTGAATGCGCAGGGGCTGACGAAGACGGGCGCGGCAGTCGGCACGCCGGAATACATGTCACCGGAGCAGGCGCAGGGACAGGAAGTCGATCAGCGCTCCGACATTTACTCGCTCGGCTGCGCGATGTATGAAGCGCTGGCAGGGCGTCCGCCATTCCTGGGCGCGACGACCGTTTCAGTGCTCTATCAGCAGGTGCATGCCCAGCCAACCTACATTCGCAGCTACAACACCGAGACGCCGCGCGAGCTTTGGGACGTGTTGCGCCGGTCCCTCGCCAAGCGCCCAGATGATCGCTATGGCAGCGCGAAGAGTTTCGCGGAGGCGCTCCAGCCGTTCGCTGAGGGATTGATCCAGCCGACGCCAGCTCCCTGGGGTCGCGGTGTCACGGGTCGGCCTGTGACCGGCAGGAACACGGATTCCACCGGTCGTCCGATGCGCGGCACGCCATCCGTGCCAATGCCCTTCCCGCTGACGCCGTCAGTGGCGCCTGGCATGGCGGAGACCGCTCGCCAGTCTGCTCAAAAAAGCTCTCAGGCCCAGGCGTCAGAGAGCGCGGGGCCGTTTCCGCTGCCGCTGGGCGAGAAGCGCGCGCCAAACTCACGGCCGACCTTCGGGCCAAAGGGCGCTGAACCGAGCTTCACTCTGCGTGCCAAGCCCACGAATTCTGGGCGCGCTGGTCTGTCGGGTCGCAGTGGGCCGCTCACGCCAGAGGAGCGTCAGGTAGTCGCCGCATGGGAAAAGCTCGTCGCCGAGGAGCCGCACGCGCCCGCAAGTGAGCAGCCGCTGGACGAAACGTATCAGCTCGCGCCGCCACCTGCGCTTTACCCCGACGTCTACCCAACGGTCCCAACGCCCATCGCTCCCCAGCGCGCGCCGACCAGCGGGCCACGTCGCGCGCCGACAAGTGGACCGTATCGCGCGCCGACCAGCGGACCGTATCGGGCGCCAACCAGTGGACCGTATCGCGCGCCGACGAGCGGTCCCTATCGCGCGCCGACGAGCGGTCCCTATCGTGCGCCGACGAGTGGACCATACAGCGCGGCGGCTCAGGCGAGCGTCGCCCGCGCGCGTGTGACGACACGCCCGGTGGAAATGGGTGGCCTGCGCGCCGACATTGATTTGTCCACGCTGGGTGTGCGCCGCACAAAACGTCGGTCGCCTGTGGCGCTGGGCGCTGCGCTGTTAGCGCTGATCTTGTTGAGCGTGGCGCTGGGCTATGGTGGGGTGAAGCTATTTGCCCATCAGAGCACACGGATACAGGCGACGCCGCGCCCGACCGTGACGACTGTGGTTCACCCAACAGCGACAGCTACTACGACCCAGCCTACGCCGACCGCGACACCGAGCGCGCAGCAGCTACTCGATCGTCAGGCCGCTGCCGCATTTCGCGCAATCACGATCGCGCCATTTTCAGACAGCGCATGCTCGAGCGCCTCGATGACCACGCGCTTGAGTGGCCCGGTCTACATCAACCTCTGCATGGCGAATTCCAGAGCGCCAGGACCTGTGACAGTGGCTGTGCGGCATAACGGCGCGGTCGTCCGTACGCTGATCTCGAATCTCTATCCGAGCGCGGGCGCATACTATACGCAGGGGCATACCCTAGGCGCGGGCAGCTACGACATGCTCGTGACCATGCAGATCAACGGCAAGCAGGCCGTCGCCCGTGACATCGCCTTCACCGTGAGCTAAGCGGTGGCATGCGCTGTCACCACAACTCCTCGCATCGTCCGAGCGCTTGGCTTGGAAGAGCGGTCGCGTATGAAGTCATATGTGAAGTCCGACAGATGTAAACGACGCGCGGAACGACCAGGCTGAGCTGGTCGTTCCGCGCGTCGTTTGTGTGCGCGCTGTCGCTGTGGCGCGGGTTAGTTCGAGAAGATGCGGAAGATGTTGCGACCGCCCTTGTCGTCGTCGGCTCCTTGCCCGTTCTGCCCGTTCTGCGCGGGTTGTGCGCCACTGTAGCCATTGTTCTCGCTCCAGCGAGGACCGACACTTGGTACAGGCGCGGTAGGGCCATCTTCCGGACGCTGCGAGGCATTACGCGAGGAGAGCCAGTCGGGCACGCTGCCGGCGCCGTTCGCGGCGCCAGGGGCCGTGCGTGGTCCAGCGGATGCGGCGGGGGCTGCGCCTCCAGCGGACGAGGAGGCGGCGATGCGCTCGTGGTCAATCCAGTCATACGCTCCGCTGAGGGCGTGCTCGCACCAGGTCGAGTAGTCTTTCGGCGCGAGGCCGGTGCGCTCGAAGTGGTCGAGGCGGCGCATTGTCAGCACGAGCCAATCTTCGCCCTGCTCCACCATGCGATCGAGCAGGTCAACGCCGGTCACCCCGCTGCGCTGGAGCCGCTCGATGGCGGAAAGCTCGGCGGGCGCGGGGCGATACGACGCCTCTTTCGCGTCATTATCGCGCAGCTCTGCGCGCAAGCTCGACATCGTCTCGTCGAGCGACTGCGTCACACGTGTGACGTACCAGGCCATGTAGCTGTCGGAAACCCGCTGCATGGCTTCGAGCGGAATCTGCTCGTAAAGTTGAGTAACGGCTGTGGGATCGGAAGCCATCAGTCCAGCACCCTTCTCGCTGTCAGTGACAGGCTGAGAACATCAGAGAGATGCGCGTCGCCTTCGGCGCGGTCACCATGTGACCATCTGCGGAAGGCCGCGACCCTCGACTAATCCTGGTCATCGAGTTGGCGATTTTGCCACCAACTCTGAACGGAGTCCGCACTGGAACTCTGAGGCGAAGCGCCGGCGGCGGACATCTCAGAGGCGGCGAACCGTGCCTCCTGGGAGCGAGACAACTGCTGCATCTCTTCCAGGGGGTCGCTGGGTATCTGTTCCGCCCGCGCCAGCAGGCTCGCGACGACCGCCTGATTGGCGACAGGCGCCGCGGAGTGTGCGGCGGCGCTGAAACTCGTCGCGGGATTAGGCGCGGGCTGAGGTTGGTCCGGGCCGCCGTCCAGCTTTGGCATGGCCGCTTTGATGACGTCGATGTTGCTCAGCTTGTGACCAGCCTCGGTGTACGAGAGCAACGCCGTGATGATGGGATTGTCGGTCTCTGGCAGCGGCGCGGGATGATCTGGCGCCATCTGCTGCACACGACCCCGCTCCTGGTCCAGCGTGTTGATCTGGTCACGCAGGCGGCGGCCAATCTCCTGGTGGTGAAGCCACAACTTGTACTTGCCCATGGTGTGTCCCTTGCTCACTTGCGGCGCGCTGGCGCAGGTCAATGGGTCTCGCCAGGCGACAGTCGCCAAAGAGTCGCATGATCTGGCGGCCCGTGGTCGTGCGGGCGCCGATGTCGTAGTCCGCTGGCGCACTGCCAGCCACGCGCGCCTTGCAGTGGGGCGCCGCCGATTCGCCGATTCGCCAATTCCATCGGGGGTGGGCAATCGGCCTCCCCGTCGAATCCGCGCCAGTATACCATAGGGCCTGTTGCCGGGCAAACGCGCGACCCTGAACGGCTACCAGCAGACGAGCGGTGATGTAGCGGCGCGCTTGACAGAGCCCCCCTCGACTGGCTACCATACCTGCGAATAGAGTCTCGTCTCGCCTGCCGCGCGTGCCGCGCGTGCCGCGTCGGAGGGTGAGCCGAGATGGGACAGGCGCCATGCGAGACACGCCTGCCAGCGGGTTGTTTCAGAAAGCCGTGGGTTGATGTGACACGGCCCCCTCTGGCGCGCCATCCACTCGCTAGCTTTCCGCCGAACCCTTGCGCGCCGCAGAGAGGCGCGGCGAGATCAAGACGGAACGTACCCCCGGCGTTAACGGGCCAATGAGGTCGGCGCTCGAACCTCTCGCCAGCCTATGTGGCTGCGACGGGAGTGTGTCTGGCGATCCGGCGAACAAAGGTGGCGCCACGAGGCATACGCCGCTCGTCCTTTGCGATGGGCGGCGTATTTTGTTGACCATTCCTGGGCGAGATCAGGACGTGCGCGGCGCCATTAACCGGCTAGGCGCGTGTGATCCTTGATCTGCCTCGACGGAACGGACGAATCGGAGGAGTCACATGCTGGACATCGCATTTATCCGGGAAAATCCGGACCTGGTGAAGGACGTCGCGCGGCGCCGCAAGACGGCGGTGGATGTGGATGCGCTGCTGGCGCTCGATAGCCAGCTGCGCACGACCCGCCGCCGCGCCGACGACCTGCGCGCCGAGCAGAACCGTCTCTCGAAGGCTGTGCGCGACGCCGGACCTGACAAGGAGGCGCGCGAGAGCGCCATCGCGCAGGGGCGCGCCGTCTCGGCGGAGCTGAAGCAGCTGGAGCCGGACGAGCGTGAGCTGGACGCCAAGCTACGTGAACTGCTACTGCTGACGCCGAACATCCCTGACGCTAGCGTGCCAGAGGGCGAAAGCGAAGACGACAACGTCGAGATCAAGCGGGTCGGTGAGCCGCGCCAGTTCGACTTCGAGCCGGTGGACCATGTCACGCTGCTGACGAATCTTGGCATGCTTGACCTGGAGCGCGCCGCCAAGGTCGGTGGCTCGCGCAGCTACATCCTCAAGGGCGAGGCGGTTTTTCTGGAGCTCGCGCTGATGCAGTTCGCGCTGCACCACGTTGCGCGCAAGGGCTTCCTGCCGCTGGATGTGCCAGCGATGGCCCGCGAGTTCTGCTTCATCGGCAACAGCCAGTTCCCGCGTGGCCGCGAGCAGACGTACGCGTTGCAGGACGATGATGTCTTCCTCGTCGGCACGGCTGAGGTCTCCATTACGGGGATGCACAGCGGCGAGATTCTGCGCGAGCAGGAGCTGCCAATCAAGTATGTCGGCTATTCGCCCTGCTATCGCCGCGAGGCAGGCACGTATGGCAAGGACACGAAGGGCATCATGCGCGTCCACCAGTTCTACAAGGTGGAGCAATACATCATCTGCCGCGCTGACCATGAGGAGTCTGTGCGCTGGCATGAGGAGCTGCTGCGCATTGCTGAGGAGATTGTGGTGGCGCTGGAGCTGCCCTACCGCGTGCTGAACCTCTGCGTGGCCGACTTGGGCGACGCGAAGGTGAAGGGCTACGACATCGAGTGCTGGGTGCCGTCGGAGGGACGCTACCGCGAGACGCACTCGGATTCGTACTTCCACGACTACCAGGCGCGCCGCGCGGATATCCGCTATCGTGGTGAAGATGGCGTCGTGCGCTACGCCCACACGCTCAACAACACCGCGCTTGCCTCGACCCGCGCCATCATCGCCCTGGTCGAGAATCACCAGCAGGCCGACGGACGCATCCGCATCCCTGAGGCGCTACGACCGTGGCTGGGCGGCCAGGAGTTCCTCGGCAAGGCCTGGCGCTAGAGTCATAGTCATAGGCGGTTGGTGATTGAAGGAGCGCCTGGCTGCCCCCTGCTGGGCCGCGACGTCCGTCTGCGCGGACTAAAGAGCGACACCTCAACCCGCGCAGGCGGATTTCGCGTCGGTCCGCAGACAGCCAGCCAGGCGCGGTTTCAGCCGCCAGCTTGCCGCCATAACCAGGAGCGCGCTCGTCCCACAGTGGTGAGGAACGAGCGCGCTCCCGCTTGCCAGAGTCGCAGCCTCATGGCCGGACGTGGCCTAATGCGTGTCGTAGTAGTAGAGGTTGTAGACGCGCATGATGCTGATGATCGACGAGCCTGGGTCACTGCGGTTGGTGTAGTGGCCCCAGTCCCAGGGTGACTGGCCCAGCGCGCGGGCGGCTGCGTCGGCGCCACTATGCGCGGCTTGCGCGACGCGGTTGTAGTAGCTCAGGTGCGCGACATGCACATACTCGGCGACGCCCTGCGACGGTGAATTGGCGTAGGCGAACGCGGCGGGCGAGCCGGGCTTGTTGATGCCGCCGATGGTTGGCTGGCCGGGCATGGCGCCGCAGTTGCCCCAGTTGTAGCCGGTATAGGTCCGTGTGCGCCAGCCGGTTTCAAGCCCCCACTGCGCGATGATCATGCTGACGGGCCAACCTGTCTGCGCGCTTGCCTTGCGGGCATACGGCAGCGTGTAGTTGATGAACGCGCTCACGTTGCCGGGCGCGCTATAGACCGGAGCATGCTGCGCAGGCGCCGGAGCGGACTGATTCGAGCTGGCCAGCGGCATCAGCGGGATGCACATATTCTGGTCGACGTAGATCAGATTGACGTTCTGGATGTGATTGGATGTGGCGAGCTGATTGATCGAGACGCTATAGCGCTTGCTCAGCTTCGAGAGCGTATCACCTGGCTGCACGCGGTACCACTTGCAGCCAGCGGCGGCGCTCGCCGTCATGATCTGTGGCGCGAACCCGATGAGGATCGCTCCAATGATGGCCAGGTTGGTCAACATCCAGATCGGCGGCAGCTTGAATGTCCGGCGCGTGGTGTCGGGCTCGGCGTCAACGACGGTGGTCTGGGTCCGTGTGGTGTTGGCGTCGATCACGCGGGCGCGCAATGTTCGAGGGACGTGAACCTCTGGGCGGATGGCCGCGACGCGCTTGACGCGCTCAGTCACACGGCGCACGCGGCCCTGTGGAGCGCTCGCCGCCGCGGCTGTTGAGGATGGCGCCGCTGCCTGATGGGCGACGCTGGGTGTGACAATTCGCTGGACGCCCGTGAAGAACTCAACAAATTCGGCGAGTTCCGCATCTTCGTCGTCTGTGACGTCCGCGACGTCTTGAGGCGGTGTCAACGGTGGCAGCTCGCGCTCCAGCAGGTCCATGCTTGAGCGGGAAGAGCCAACGTTTCGCGGTCGCTCACGCAGGTAATCCAGGCCCATCGCATCCTCTCTCTGTGTGATCCCGGCCTGTTGTCCGCAACAAGCCAGCGCCCACGCGGGTCTGGGCTGACTCTAGCAGTCCGCCGAGGGTCACACAAGAGGTTCGGCCCGTTTCATAGGACCATAGTACAGAGGAGCGGCGATGATCAGGCTTATCGTTCGTTTGTGCGGCGCGCGAACGACGGGTGGCGCGACTCAGCCCGTGAGCACGATGCCGATGACGATGCCGATGAACGCGCCAACGAACACCTGAGTCGGTGTATGGCCGATGAGCTCCCGGAGCCGCTGCTCGCGCAGTCCGCGCTCGTGAAAGAAGTCATCCACCATGAGGTTGAGGATGCGCGCCTGGCGACTGACGGCCAGGCGCACGCCAGCGGCGTCATACATCACGACGCCAGCGAAGACCGCGGATAGCGCGAACGCCGTCGAGGCCAGGCCATCCACTCGCCCAATCGCCGTCGCCAGGCCTACGACGAGCGCGGAGTGTGAGCTAGGCATGCCACCCGATGCGACAAGGTGGCCCAGATTGAGCTGCTTGTCTCGATGCAGCGCCGCGATCGTCTTGATAAGTTGCGCGATGAACCATCCCAGCGCGGCTGCCCAGAGTGGCCGATTGCTGCCGAGCAGCGCGAGTTGTGCGCCCATGTCTGTTCCTGTCAGCGTGCCTATCGTGTCTGCGTGTGTTGTATCCACTTGCGCTCGCTCCCTGGTGAGGAACCGCGCTACTCGTCTGTCTCGAAGTCGTCGAGCGCGAATGCCATGCCATCGGCGTCATCCGCCGGGGCCATCGCACGCAAGCGGCGCACGCGCAATTCCGCTGTGTCGAGGCGATCCTGGCAGGCTTTGGCCAGCCGCATGCCGCGCTCGTAGAGCGAAAGCGCATCTTCGAGCGGCAGGCGACCATCCTCCAACGCAGTCACGATGCCATCGAGCTCTTCAAGTTGCGCTTCGAAGGGTGGAGTCGCCTCCTCCGCGCTATGCTCGCCCTCGCGCTTGGTGCGGCGCTTGCGCTCGGCGCCGTTCTGGGTTGTATCCGCCGTCATGCTCGCTTACTCCCTCGTCTGCGCTCTGGCGCTGTCGTCACGCTTGCGCCTACATCGGCGCGTTGATTCGCCTGGTTCGCCATCTCCGACGCATCCGACGCATCCGACGCATCCGACGCATCCGGCAGACGCGGCCCAGCCACCGCCGCGATGCGCCCATCCTCGAGCAGAATGCTGAGGCCATCGCCAGCCGCCACCTGCGTGACGCTCGACACCACGGCGCCCTCTGGCTCGCGCCGCACAATCGCATATCCCCGCGCGATGGTCAAGAGCGGGCTGAGCGCGTGCAACCGCAGCGCGTGCGAGCGCAACGTCTCGCGGCGCAGCGCCAGCAGATGATCGAGGCGCAAGGTCAGCGTCTGGGTCGCGGCATCCACGCGCTGTCGTGTGTCGGCGATCTGGCGCTGCGGATTGGCGCGGTCGAGGCGCCGGCTGACATGGGCCAGCGTCTCGCGCTGGGCCTCCAGTGTTTCGACCACCGCCAGGTCCAGACGGCTGCCCAGATCGATCAGCGCCTCGCGCCACACCGTCATGTCGGGCGTGACAGCCATCGCCGCGGCTGTCGGCGTGCTGGCGCGATGGTCAGCGACGAAGTCGGCGATGGTGAAGTCTGTCTCATGGCCGACCCCGGTAACCACAGGCAGGCGTGACTGTGCGATGGCTCGCGCTACCACTTCTTCGTTGAAGGCCCACAGCTCTTCGATCGAGCCGCCACCGCGCGCCACGATGATGACATCGGCCTGGCCGTGCGCGTTGAGCGCGTCGATCGCGGCGGCCACCTGCTCAGCCGCGCCATCACCCTGCACAAGCGTCGGCGCGAGGATGACCTCGACAAGTGGACAGCGCAGCCGCAGCGTCCGCAGAATGTCGCGCAGCGCGGCGGCTTGCGGCGACGTGACGACGCCGACCACCTGCACACGCTCGGGCAGTGGGCGCTTGCGCTCGGGCATGAAGAGACCTTCGGACTCCAGCCGAGCCTTGAGCGCCTCGAAGCGCAGGCTCAGCTCGCCAATGCCCGCATCGCGGATGTCGTCCACGTAGAACTGGAGGTCGCCGCGCTGCTCCCACAGGCCGATGCGCCCATGCGCGAAGACGGCCATGCCATTGCGAATCTGCCCTGTGCGATAGCCCGCGAAGAGCGCGCAGCGCAATGAGCCACCGCTATCCTTCAGCGAGAAGTAGCGATGGCCCGAGGCCGCCTGCGTATAGTTGCTAATCTCTCCCTGCACCCAGACATCCTGCAGGAAGTAGTCCTCGGCGATGAGGTCTTTGAGATAGCGCGTGAGCTCACTGACTGCCACGATGCGCATGGACGCTGGCTCCTCCGGCTAGAGACGCTTCGTTGAGCGGGTGAGCCAGGTTAGCCGAGTGGCTCGATCTCCAGCAACGGCTGCCCATATTCCACCGGCTGACCATCGTCGACATAGATCGCGCTGAGTCGGCCAGCGGCGGGCGCTTCGACCTCATTGTAGACATTGAGCGCCTCGACCGCGCAGATGATCTGGCCCTCGCGGATGACGTCTCCCGGCGCGCTGAGTGGCCGCCCACCGGCCTTCATGGCCGCCCGAAAGACGCCTACCAGTGGCGCCGTGACTACGAGGGTAGTCGACTCCTGCTGACTGTCCGTTTCCTCCACGATCAGCGCATCGAACATCTCATCGTCGGCGCTGGCGCCAGAGGATACAGTGATCGGCGCGGGCTTGCGCAGTGCGAGGCGCAGACCAGAGCTAGCCTCCTCGATGCCAATTTCGTCGATGTCGCTGCCATTCATCAGCGTGATGAGCTGGCGTAGCTCGGCGACGCTGAGAGGCGCCTGCTCAGTCTGAATGTCGTCGGGCCGATCGGCCTTGTCGCGCGCCATTCCGCTCCTCCGTGGTGTTGTGTCACAGATTCGGCCCGTCACTGGCTGGCCAGAGCCAGCGGGCGAGCTAGTTGACTCGCTCAACATACGTGCCTGTGTCGGTCTTCACGCGAATCTTGTCGCCGATGGAGACGAACAGCGGCACCTGCACGGTGATCCCGTTTTCCAGCGTGGCGGGTTTATTGCCGCCAGTCGCGGTATCGCCTTTGAAGCCTGGTTCAGTATACGTGACTTCGAGATCGACCGTGACGGGCAGTTCCACGCTCAGCGGCTCATCTTTATAGCTGATGACTTCGAGCTGCATCCCGTCTTGCAGGTAGTTGCGCGCGTCACCCAGCTGCTCAGCCGAGATCGGGAACGTCTCGTATGTTTCGTTGTCCATGAAGTAATACGTATCACCGTCGTTATAGCTATACTGCACCGGACGATGATCGAGGAACGCGCGCGGGAACTTCTCGCCCGCATCCACTGTGCGCTCGATATTGGCGCCTGTGCGCAGATTGCGCAGCTTCATGCGTACGATCGCGCCGCCACGGCCCATCTTGATGTGCTGCCAGTCCACGATCTGGAAGAGCGCCCCCTCGAACTCAATCGAGATGCCTTTCTTCAGATCACCCGTAGAAATCATGTCTCTCGCTATCCTCTCCGAGCGCCCACTCCCATGGGGAGGCGCGGTCGTCATACGCGAAGCGGGACCACTCTGCTCGTTGCGGGGTCAAACCGCCGCGCTTGTCATTGCGTGTTGGCATACCGCCATACAGCAACTGGTGTTCCCAGCGCTTGCGCCGATAATACGCAGCCCGGCGAAAGGCGCCGAACACCCAAACTATCATACCATGCGCCTCTCACGTCGCCAAACCGCGCCGCATGTAGGGCATTGTGGAGGGCATCGTGGGCGTGGCGTCGTTCGCGCAAGACGCGCTCGTTGACTGCCGGGCATATACTTCACGTATCACACAGGCGGACAGTAATCTGACGCGGCGAGAGCGCCATAGGATGTCTGAGGTGGGGGTGTAGGTGTGGGTGAAGCGCGATTGCGATGGCGATTCTTCTGGTCTCGGCGCTCGGGCGGACGCACAGTCGCGGCGCTGGTATGCGCCGTATGCGCGCTACTCCTGGCGGTCTACCTGGCGTTGCCTACGGGCGACCAGCGGGGGATTGTAACCTCAGCGCAAGCGGTGGCGCAAAGCCTCGGCGCGACAGGTCTGCGGGTTCTCGTAGAAACGCTGTTGGCGCTCTTCGCGTGCGCCAGTGTCATCCTGCTGCTGGCCCCTGGCTATAGACAATATCGCTATCTGACGATTCCCACGTCGCTGGTCGCGCCCATCTCTGTCTACGTGGACGCCGAGAATGTCTTACCAGAGAAGAGCATGCCCGCGCTGATCTCGTTTCTCCGCAAATTTCTCGGTGGGCGGCGCGCAGATTTGCTCTACTTCATGGACGCTCAGGCGCAAGCGTCTACGAACAGGTATAAGTCGCTGTATCGCTTCGGGTTTCGGCCAGTGGACGTGCCGCACAACCCGACAGGCGCGAAAGAGATGTATGAG